>JAAUYT010000031.1 GCA_014804975.1 Clostridia bacterium | reverse complement strand
GTCGTGGGGTTATCAGGTGACGGGATATTTTGCGGTAACGTCCCGCCTCGGAACGCCGCACGATTTTATGTATCTTGTCGACGCCTTCCATAAAGCGGGGATCGGCGTTATCATCGACTGGGTGCCCGCACACTTCCCCAAAGACGAGCACGGACTCTACGAGTTCGACGGTCAGCCGCTCTACGAAAGCAGTCAGTGGGACAGAATGGAGCACAAGAGCTGGGGAACGCGCCGCTTCGATTACGGCAGAAACGAAGTGCTTTCCTTCCTGATTTCGGGCGCTTGCTATTTCTTTGATAAATTCCACGTGGACGGGCTCAGGGTGGATGCGGTTGCTTCCATGCTCTATCTCGACTACGACAAGCGCGACGGGGAATGGGTGCCGAATATCTACGGCGAAAATAAAAATCTCGAAGCGATCGCCTTTTTAAGAAAGCTCAACGAGGCGGTGTTCCGCCGTTTCCCGAACGTTCTCATGATCGCGGAAGAATCGACCGCCTGGGGGCTCGTAACGAAGCCCGGTTCGGTAGGCGGGCTCGGCTTCAACTTTAAATGGAATATGGGTTGGATGAACGACGTGCTCTCTTACGTTTCGCTCAATCCGTTCTTCCGCATGAACAATCACAACAATCTGACCTTCTCCATGATGTACGCGTTTTCGGAGAATTTCGTGCTTCCCATTTCTCACGACGAGGTGGTACACGGAAAATGTTCGCTCATCAACAAGATGCCCGGAACGTACGAGGAGAAGTTTGCGGGCGTAAGGGCGTTTCTCGGCTATATGATGGCGCACCCCGGTAAAAAGCTCAACTTCATGGGTTACGAATTCGGGCAGTTTAAAGAGTGGGACTATCACGAGGGCTTGGAATTTTTCCTGCGCGACACCTACGAGAAGCACGGCAAACTTTCCGTCATGGTTCGCGATCTCAACGAATATTATAAATCTACGGCTCCTTTCTATGAAATCGAAGATTCCTGGAATGGTTTCGAATGGCTTGCCGCAGACGACAGAGACCGCAATATCGTTTCCTTTATCCGTCGGGACAAGAAGGGGAAGGAAGTTATTGCGCTTGTAAGTTTTTCGGGCGCGGACGCAAGAGATTATCTTCTCGGCGTGAACGAGAAGGGAAAATACAAAATCGTGTTCAACACCGACGATACGAAGTACGGCGGCGACGGTAAGATCAAGAAAAAGGTTCTTTCGGCAGTTGCCCGTCCGAGCCACGGAAAGAAATATTCGATTCCGATCGATATGCCTGCTTTAACTTGCTTATATCTCGTCCGCGAGGAAGAGCCGACGAAAACGGCTTCCACGAAGAGCGCAGGCGAAAAGACCGTAAAACCGAAAATCGGTAAAAAAGAAGGAAAAGGGTTAGGGGGTAACTCATTATGATAAGAAGAAAGAAAGAATGCGTCGCAATGTTGCTTGCGGGCGGGCAGGGGAGCAGACTCTACGCGCTTACGAGTAAGATTGCAAAACCTGCGGTTGCATTCGGCGCGAAATACAGGATTATCGACTTTCCGCTTTCGAACTGCATCAATTCGGGGATCGACACCGTCGGCGTGCTGACCCAATACGAACCGCTCGAACTGAACGAGTACATTGGAAACGGACAACCGTGGGATCTCGACCGCGCTTTCGGCGGCGTGCATATTCTTTCGCCC
Source organism: Clostridia bacterium (assembly GCA_014804975.1). GTDB lineage: Bacteria > Bacillota > Clostridia > Christensenellales > Borkfalkiaceae > Gallimonas. The sequence continues at coordinate 8,708 of JAAUYT010000031.1, read as the reverse complement.
TATCAGGCGAAGAAAAAATCTTCCTGGTTCGAAGGTACGGCAAACGCGATTTACCAGAATTTGAATTTCATGCAGAAATACAATCCCGATTACGTGCTCATTCTTTCGGGCGATCACATTTATAAAATGGACTATTCGAAGATGCTGCGCGCGCACAAGGAGACGGGTGCTGACTGCACGATTGCGGCAATCGAGGTGCCTATGAAAGAGGCGTCCCGTTTCGGTATTCTCAATACCAATCCGGACGGTACTATCTATGAATTCGAAGAAAAACCCAAGGAACCCAAGAGCAATCTTGCGTCGATGGGTATTTATATCTTTACTGCGGAAAAGCTCTTCAAATATCTCAAAGCGGACGATGAGAATCCTTCTTCAAGCAAAGATTTCGGAAAGGATGTGCTTCCCGCCATGTTGAATGCGGGCGAGAAAATGGTCTCCTACCGTTTCAAGGGCTATTGGAAGGACGTCGGAACGATTGCGTCGCTCTGGGAGTCGAACATGGATCTGCTCGGTGCAGAGCCTGCGTTCGACGTTGCCGACGCAGATTGGAAAATTCATTCCCGGAACCCGCTGGCGCCTCCCGAATATCTTGGCAAGAACGCCGTCGTTCATAATTCCATGATCGCACTCGGCTGTGAGATCGAGGGAACGGTCGAGAATTCCGTGCTTGCCTCGGGCGTCGTCGTGAAAGAGGGGGCTTACGTGAAGGACAGCGTCATCATGGCGGAGACGGTCATCAAGAAGGGCGCGAAAGTCGTCTATTCCATTCTCGACGAAAACTGCGTCGTGGCAGAAAACGCAGTCGTCGGACAGGAAAAGGGCGAGAATGCGGGAATTGCCGTTCTCGGCAGAGAGGTGAAGATCGCAAAGGGCGTTTCCGTTGCGGGCGGCAAAATTCTTGATAAGGACTACAAGGGGGAATAAGATTATGGCGAATTCGGCAGTAGGCGTCATTTTTTCAAACATTCACGACGAGAATATTCCGGAGCTTTCCCGTCACAGAACGATGGCTTCCATTCCGTACGGCGGAAGATACCGCCTGATCGATTTTGCGCTTTCGAATATGGTAAATTCGGGGATCGACACGGTCGGGATCGTAACCAAATACAACTATCAGTCGCTCATCGATCACCTCGGAAGCGGAAAGGACTGGGACCTCGCAAGAAAGGACGGAGGCATTATTCTTCTTCCGCCTTATTCGGACGAGACGGACGCTCCCTATACGAGCCGTCTTGAAGCGTTAAAGGGCATTACGGGCTTCCTCAATCACAGGAACGAGGAGTACGTCATTATATCCGACTGCGACGCGATCGCGCATATCGATCTTTCCAAGGTTCTCCGCTATCACGAGGAGAAGAAAGCGGATATTACGATGATGTACCATGAGGAAGCGGAAAAGGTGGATTCCTCCTATTTCATCACGATCGACCCCGATCAAACGGGGCGCGTGAAAACCGTAAAAATCAATCCCGCTTACAAGGGCAAGGCAAATCTCTATATCAACGTCATGATCATGCCCAGAGAGTTCCTGCTCAATACGATTGCAGACGCAACGATGAGGGGGCTCACGAGCTTCGGAAAGGACATTTTAACAAAGCACGTCGATACCTTAAAGATTTACGGCTACAAATTCGAAGGGTACTATGCGGGCGTCAATTCCTTGCAGAAATACTACAAGCACAGCATGGAGCTTTTGAATAAGGACACCCGTGACGAACTGTTCGGCGCGCGCGATATCTATACGAAGGTGCGCGACTCTGCGCCCTCAAAATACAGCCAGAACGCGATCGTCAAAAATTCGTTGATTTCGGACGGCTGCCTTATCGACGGAACGGTCGAGAACTGTATTCTCTTCCGCGGCGTAAAGGTCGGAAAGGGGAGCGTCATTAAAAATTCGATCGTTATGCAGGATTCCGTCATCGGCGAGAACGTAGAGCTTGACTGCGTCATCACCGATAAAAACGTCGTTATCCGCGACAGACGGCATCTTTCCGGTTGCGAAGAACTGCCTTACTTTATTGCTAAGGGAAGAATGATTTAAACAATACAGGGGAATTAGGGGGATAATTATGGCAACGACAAAAAAGACCGATACGAAGGTAGTAGAAAAAAAGACGACGGAAGTGAAGAAGCCCGCACCCAAAACAGCGGCTAAAACCGCTGTTAAAACCGCGCCCAAGAGCGTGAAAACCGAGGCTAAGGAAGCGGAGGTGAAGAAGGCTTTCGAGGTAGTCGTACCCACCGTTATAGCGGAGGAGAAGCCTGCCCATGAGTGCGAAATTAAAGTTGCGCCGAAAAAGAAAATTCTTTTCGTTGCTTCCGAAGCCGCACCCTTTATTGCGACGGGCGGACTTGCGGAAGTAGTCGGCTCGCTTTCGAAAGCGCTTGCTAAGGACGAGAACTACGACGTTCGCGTAATCGTTCCGCTCTATCAGGACGTGAAAAAGGAGTACAGAAAGGAATTCCGTTTTATCGGAAATATTTTCGTTCCGCTCTCTTGGCGAAATCAGTACTGCGGAATTTTCGAATACGTTGAGAGTAACGTAACTTTCTATTTCGCGGATAACGAGTATTATTTCAAACGCCCCGGCTGTTACGGCTATTACGACGACGGAGAACGTTTTGCGTTCTTCTGTCGCAGCGTTATGGAAATACTTTCGTTTATCAATTTCTATCCGGACGTTTTGCACTGTCACGATTGGCAGGCGGCGCTTGCGGCGATCTATCTGAAAACGATTTACTGTTTCCGTCCCGAATATCAATTCATTCGTTCGGTATTTACGATTCATAATATCGAATATCAGGGACAGTATTCGTTGGATATTCTCGAAGACCTGTTCGGGATCCCCGGCGAATTCAGATATCTCGTCGAGTACGATCACTGTATCAACCTTATGAAAGGGGCGATCGAGTGCAGTGAACGGTTTAGCACGGTGAGCCCGACTTATGCGGGGGAAATCAAGAATCCCTATTATTCGCACGGACTTGACAATATCGTCCGCCGCAACGAATTCAAGCTTTGCGGTATTTTGAACGGTATCGACCCCGATTATTACAACCCTGCGACCGACAAGGCGCTGTTTGCGAACTATTCTGCAAAGAAGCCTCAAAATAAGGCGGTCTGCAAGGAAGAATTGCAGAAGATGCTCAATCTTCCCGTGAAGCCGAATACGCCCGTTATCGCAATGATTTCCCGCCTTGTAACGCATAAGGGACTTGATTTGGTGCGTGAAGTCATTGAACAGGTTCTTCGACAGGACGTGCAATTCGTAATCTTAGGAACGGGTGATTCCGCATACGAGAACTATTTCAACGATCTTGCACACCGCTATACGGGTAAAGTCGTTTCGATCATATCGTTCAATTCCGATCTTTCCCGCAAAATTTATTCGGGTGCGGATATTTTCCTTATGCCGAGCAAGAGCGAGCCTTGCGGACTTTCGCAGATGATTGCTTCCCGCTACGGCACGGTTGCAGTCGTCAGAGAGACAGGGGGACTTCGCGACAGCATTACGCCTTACGGCGCGGGCGGAAACGGATTCACCTTCCGCGACTATAATGCTTATGATATGCTCTACGTGATCAACGAAGCGCTCAACGTGTATCGGAACGGAGAAGAGTGGCAAAAATTAGTACAACGCGCCATGACGACCGATTTCACGTGGGCGAAGTCTGCGGATTATTATTTAAAATTATATAACGGTATGTTACAGTAAAAGTCTTTTAGGAGTTATAAAATAGAATGGAAAAACTAACCGAACAAGAAGCACAAGAAATGATTGCCGGAAAGCTGACGCGCTATTTCGGCGTCAGTGCTAAGGAAGCGACGAGAGAACAGATTTATAAAGCTGTCGTCATGAGCATTAAAGATATAATGCTTCAAAAGCGGCAGAAATTTTATCTGAAAAACAAAAAAGCGAAAGCAAAGCGCGTCTATTATCTCTGCATGGAATTCCTTATGGGAAGATCGCTGAAAAACAGCATCTATAACCTCGGAATCGAAAATGCAATACAGGGCGCATTAAAAAAATTTAAGGTTTCGCTCGAAGATTTGTACGAAGAAGAACCCGACGCGGGTCTCGGAAACGGGGGACTCGGTCGTCTTGCCGCTTGCTTCTTGGACGGACTTGCAACGCAGAACTATCCCGCAATGGGCTTTTCGATCCTGTATCAATACGGACTTTTCAAGCAGAAGATCGTAGACGGATGGCAGCTCGAACTTCCCGACGTGTGGCTCCCCGGCGGAGACGTTTGGCTCACGCAGCGTACCGATAGACAGTTTATCGTGCGCTTTGACGGTGAGATCGAAGAGAAGTGGACTGAACACGGTATGGAAATTATTTACCATAACGCGAAAGAGGTCGAAGCAACCGCGTACGATATGATGGTCTCGGGTGCCGATTCCGAAGCGGTCAGCGTGCTTCGCCTTTGGCAGTCCCGCGCCGTGCAGAACTTCGATATGAAGCTCTTCTCGATGGGTAATTACGACGAAGCAATGCGCGACGATTCAAACGCACAGCTCATTTCCAAAGTGCTTTATCCTTCCGACAACCATACGGAAGGAAAGTCGCTGCGTTTAAGACAGCAGTATTTCTTGGTTTCGGCTTCCTTGCAGTGCATCGTATCCGACCACAAGCGCCGTTACGGTTCGCTCTTATTGTTGCCCGAAATGGCGGCGATCCACATCAACGATACGCACCCCGCGCTTGCAATTCCGGAGCTTATGCGTATTCTTGTGGACGAAAACTATATCGAATGGGATACGGCTTGGAATATCGTGACTTCGACCTGCGCTTACACGAACCATACGGTGCTTGCAGAGGCGCTTGAAACTTGGGCAGAGGATCTTGTTGCACGCAGACTTCCCCGTATTCACTCCATTTTAAAGGAAATCAACCGCCGTTTCTGCGACGACCTTTGGAAAAAGTATCCCGGAGATTGGAACAAGATTTCTAGAATGTCTATTCTCTCGCACAACACGGTTCGCATGGCAAATCTCTGTATCGTGGGAAGTCACAGCGTAAACGGGGTTTCCGCGCTTCACAGCGATATTATCAAAAAGAGTATTTTTAAGGACTTCTACGACTACACGCCGGATAAATTTACGAACGTTACGAACGGTATCGCGCACCGCAGATGGCTCAATCAATCGAATCCCGAGCTGTGCGCGCTTCTTTCCGATTGTATCGGCGACGGATATGCAAAAGACGCTTCGAAATTGGGCGAATTCAGCAAGTTTGCGAACGACAACGGCGTTTTAAAGCGGCTCGATGAAATCAAGGCGATTAAAAAGAAACAGTTTGCGGACTTCGCCAAGAGATATCAGGGAGTGGATATCGATCCGAACACGGTATTCGACGTGCAGGCAAAGCGTATGCACGAATATAAGCGTCAGCTCCTGAACGTTCTTCATATCGTTTCGGACTATATTGCCTTGCGCGACAACCCCGATCTTGACATTCTGCCCAAGACTTATATCTTCGGGGCAAAGGCTGCGGCGGGATACGACATGGCGAAACAGATCATGCGGCTTATCTGTTATCTTTCGGAGGAAATCAACCAAAATCCGAAAATCAAAGAAAAGCTCAACGTCGTCTATATGGAGAACTATAACGTTTCCATGTCCGAAAAATTGATGCCGGCAAGCGAGATTTCCGAACAGATATCCCTTGCCGGTAAAGAGGCAAGCGGTACGGGCAACATGAAGTTCATGATCAACGGCGCGCTCACGATCGGAACGCTCGACGGTGCGAATGTCGAAATGGCGGAGCTTGCAGGAAACGACAATATCTTCATTTTCGGTCTGAAAGCGGACGAGGTGAGCGAAGTATGGAATAGGGGCTACAATTCAAGCTCTTATTACAATCAAGATATGAATATGCGCAAAGTGATCGAGGCGCTTATCGTGGGCTTTAACGGAACGTCTTTCGGCGACATTGCAAATTACCTTCTTCGCGCTACGCCCGTTGCAGACCCTTATATGTGTCTTGCGGACTTTGAATCGTACTGTCAAACGCAGGCGGCGATGTCGGATCTGTACCGCAACAATAAAAAGGAGTGGAATAAAAAGTCCGTTCACAATATCGCGGCGGCAGGGCACTTCTCGGCAGACAGAAGTATTCGCGAGTACGCAAAAAACATTTGGCATTTAAAACAGCTCGATAAATAAATTAAAAGATCGTAAGTATATGGGTTACTATTATAATTCTTTGGATGAAGCCTGTAAAAATATTACGGGCGGAATTCCTCTAATGAGCGAACTGACGCTTCGAATTATTAAAAGGGAAAGCGGAGAAGGTGACTTCTCCGCTCAAACTTGTACGCTGATTCTTTGTAAGGACGGAGAGGCGGAACAAAGACTTTCTATGAAACCGCAAAACGGCGGTTTTGAAATCACTTTACGGTTTTATCAATGCGGACTTTATTTTTATCGCTTTGAACTTGACGGTAGGGGATTTGATTGCGGAAAAATGCGTAGAGGGGCTTTCTCCGACGCAGGGCGCTGTTGGCAGATAACCGTTTTCGAACCCCGTTATAAAACGCCCGCTTGGTTTAAGGGCGGCGTTATGTATCAGATTTTCCCCGACCGCTTTTATAAATCGGGCGATATCCCTATTGCCGAACACAAAATTCTCCGTCCCGATTGGGGCGGAACGCCGCGCTATCAACCGAACGAATACGGCAAAGTTTTAAATAACGACTTCTTCGGCGGAAACTTAAACGGCATTCGGGAAAAATTACCTTATCTCAAAGATTTGGGGATAACCACGCTGTATTTCAACCCGATTTTCGAGGCGTATTCCAATCACCGCTACGATACGGGCGACTACATGAAAATCGATCCGCTTCTCGGCACAAACGAAGATTTCGACCGTTTAGTTAAGGACGCAAAAGAATGCGGAATCGGAATCGTACTCGACGGCGTGTTTAACCATACGGGCGACGACAGCCTTTACTTTAACCGTTACGGCCGCTATCCGGGAGTCGGCGCCTATCAGTCGATGAATTCGCCATATGCCGACTGGTATAACTTCTACGAATTTCCCGAAGGCTACGACAGCTGGTGGGGAATTGCCACGCTCCCTGCTGTCAACGAAAATTCCGAAAGTTATCAGAATTTCATTCTCGGAGAAAGCGGCGTTCTTAAAAATTGGCTCAAACACGGAATTATGGGCTGGCGGCTCGACGTAGCCGATGAAATTCCCGATTTCTTTTTGTCGATGCTGCGAACCTCCGTCAAGGAAGAAAATCCGGAGGCCGTCATTATCGGCGAAGTGTGGGAGGATGCGTCCAATAAAATCGCTTACAGCGTTCGTAGAAAATATCTGCAAGGCAACGAGCTCGACAGCGTCATGAACTACCCCTTAAAGGACGCTATCATCAATTTCATACAGACGGGAAATACGACGATGCTTCGGGAAACGGTTTTTCAGCTGATTGACAACTATCCAAAGCAAACGCTCGACTGCTTAATGAACATTCTCGGCACGCACGACACACCGCGTATTTTGACAGTGCTCGGAAATCAAGTTTGCGAAACAAAAGAGCAAATGGAAGTCGCACGTCTAAGCGACGAGGTAAAAAATGCCGCCAAAGAAAAGCTGAAAATGGCAGCGCTCTTGCAGTTCACATTGCCAGGCGTTCCCTGTGTCTACTACGGAGACGAAATCGGCATGGAGGGCGACCGCGATCCGTTTTGCCGCAAGTGCTATAATTGGGAGAATGCAGACGAGGAACTGCGTGCATATTACCGCAAATTGGGAGAAATTCGTCAAAACGATTTGTTTAGCGAAGGCGTTTACCGCGAAATATATGCCGATATCTCCTGCCTTGTTTTTGAGAGAAAATTCGGTTCAGATTGCGCATATATCTTCGTGAATAATTCCGGCAGGAATTACAACATTACTTTTCAAGGGGAATATAGGGAACTTCTTACGGGGACAAGCTTTTACAATAACTTGGAAATAAAGCCTTTCTCCTACGGAATTATACGAAAAATTAAATAGTATGTTAAACATAGTATTGCTATGCGTGACATAATATAAACGCGAGTTTTTACTATTTTCGACAGGCCTTGCCGATGGATAGACCCAAAGCAATTCATTTTGCATTAAAAATTACATTAAAAAACGATTCGTATTTAAATTGATTTGTATACGGCGCCGTATGTGTAAAAAAATTTTAAACAGTCAAAAATATAAATTCCTATCTCAAATCGCTTAAAATAACCCCTAACTATTCTTAAAACAATGATTTTGCGAATAGTTATCTTGGTTTCACTTATTAAATATTTCCTCCGCCCTTTTTAAAATTTTATCGTAAATTTGACAAGGGGTGCTACTTTTGTTATAATAAAACCGATGAAACAAGAGAATTATTATCAAGAACGAAATTTGAATAATCTGGAACGCATCGACGGGCTATTGAAAGAGCTCCCCTTTTTTGTCGAAGATTTTTTACGCGGCGTTGAAACGCGCACGAGTACCCTCACCCGCTTGAATTATTGCTACGATCTTCGTATTTTTTTCCACTTCCTCTCAGAGCGCAAATTCCGCGGCAAAGCCGTAACGGATATTACGCTTGAAGACTTGGGCAGCGTTACAGATACCGACCTTGAAATATTTTTAAGTTGGCTTTCGCATTATAAATACAACGGTAAGCGGCTCTCGTGTGACGAACGCGCCAAGGCAAGAAAGCTCTCTACCGTG
>JAAUYT010000030.1 GCA_014804975.1 Clostridia bacterium | reverse complement strand
CTAATAAAAAGACCATCTGTTATTTTCATAATTGAATAAATTAGTTACTTATAATAATAACGTTTATTAAATGCTGTTATTGTATTTGGTGTTTTGGGGAATTATGAGGATAATCATTTAATTATATAATATCATGAAAAAGATTCTATTGATCTTGATCGCTACCTTCTCGCTGCTTACAGTAAAGGCACAAGACAATACTTTCGAAGGAGGATACAGAGGTTTCGCAGATGTGGGATATACCATTGGTGTCGGTGATTACGACTTTGGGCGCTTTGAAGTCAGCACGACGCAGGGTTATCAGGTAAATCCCTATTTCTTTGTTGGTGGAGGTGTTGGATTCCACTTCATGTCTTCATATGAGACAAAAGGAATGGATATTCCACTTGACAAGCGTGATTCCAAAGTAAGCATACCAATCTTTGCTGATTTCCGTGGGACATTCTCAAAGAGGAAATTCGCACCTTTCGCTGACCTTAAACTCGGCTACTTTGTAACAAACCATGACGGCTTCTATGGGAATGTCAGTGCCGGCTGCCGAATGTCCTTAAAAGGTAAGCAAGGTCTATCTCTATCCATCGGTTACACCTACGAGAAGCTGGAATTCCAAACGTTCAGTCGTTTCAATAGTACCACAAGCATGAACTATACTCGTACTCCTCGTAAACTCGACTGCGAGGGAATCTCCATCAAACTCGGTTACGAGTTTTAGTCTGTGAGCCAAGAATCTCCTGTCTTGTCAGTCTGTCTGACAGACAGGATCTTTTGGCACGGAATTTGCTCGGATTAATTCAAACTTAATTATATGAATTCGTATTATAAAAAATTTTTAGAAAATATCAATCTTACGTCTGCTCAGATTGAAGATGGACGTACGAAATATCGGGGAGTATGTGATTGCCTTGCCAGAGCCTTCTACGGACGTGGACTATGCGACAATGACAAAATTCTTTTTGGCTCCTTCAAAACCAAAACTCAGGTTCGCCCGATGGGAGACGGCCAAGATGTAGACGTAGTCTTCAAGATTGACGAAAACACCTATCAAAAATATCAGAATAATCCGTCAGGAATGCTTCAAAAGGTTCGTTCCATACTAAAGGATACATATACAACTACGGATCATATTTCTGCTTGGGGTAAAGTAGTGCTAGTAGAATTTACGGAAGGGTGTCATAATGTTGAGGTCGCGCCTTGCTTCGAAAAAGAAGATGGAGTATTCCTTATACCCAATACTTGCTACAGTGAGGTCGATTGGGAAGAATTTGATGTAAGAGGTCAACTCGACTCGTTTACTTCATCCAATGAAGTTTCCCATGGTCTGTCAAGAGACTTGGTCAAGATTGTAAAAAAGTGGGTACGCAATACGTCCTCTTTGAAATATTCATCTTATAACATTGTTAATGATGTTATTGACTTCATCTTGGAGAACTACCCGTCCGGTAGAGGGTCAGCTTCCTACGACATCGTGATCAAGGATTGGTTCACCTACATGGAGAATCATACACCCTCCCACCTTACGGATTATAAAACATGTATTACCACCGCAAAAAATAGAGCTGTTAAGGCTATGCAATTTGCAAATGAAGGAAAATACGTGGAGGCAACCCAAGAGTGTAGAAAAATCTTCGGAGACATGTTCCCCAAAGCCGAAAAGAATGATATTAAAGCAAAGGAATGCAGTATAATCTCTCCGGTTCGTCCGTGGGCTTCGTGCTGAGTCGGAACGAAATAGCGTGGCTTCGTCAAGCTTATCCCCGCCTTTTCTATAACGAAGAGGCGGGGAAGATTGCTGGATACTTTGATCTTCATTCGAGCTACAAGAACATAACCATAACAGATAGTTATGATCTAAGAATTGATTTAGTCAGGCTGGATCCACCTTTCATACCTCAGGTATTTGAAGTCGGTAATCGAATACGTAAAACCTCAGTGCTTTATAATCGTCCACTTATAGACCTTCATCAATATGAGGATAACAAGCTCTGCTTAATAAGACCTGATGCATTTTTGAAAAGGTTTTGCAACGCCCCATTTATTCTTCCGAACTTTTTCGAAATAATTAAAGCGGTTCTGTATTGGCAAGCTTATTATGAGCGTTATGGTGTGGAACCATGGCCTGGTGAAGAACATGGATGGAAATAAAATCAAAGTCATTATGGATGCAAGAACAACAGTACTGTACTATCAAATAGCAGAACTTCGCCATAGGGCCGAATGGACTTATAAAATACAATTATCTCAGGCGGAGAAGTACCACTCACGTAATACTAGTCTAAATATATGGGCGATTATTCTGACAGGATTTTCTGCCTTATTCGCAGCCTCAGGAGGTATAGCCCAAATAATAGGATGTTCTCAGGCTTGGCTTTCGTTTTTTGCAGCAGGAATAAGTGGAGCCGGCTCTATTATATTGGCCTGTAACCAAAATCTGAATTATACTGCCAAAATACCTCAAAATATTGAGATTGGGGCTAAGGTGTGGCGTATATATATAGATTTGGGTTCCTTACTGACTAATGTATTAAATAGCACTTATTCATATGAACAGGCGGAATGCAAGAGGGATGAATTACTGGATATTTGGACAAAATTGAGTGAGACATCGCCACTTACTTTCGCAGAAGCAGTAAAAGCCGCCGATGAAAAGATTAATAAAAGAGGAGATAACAACTATTCTATAGAAGCTCTCCTCAACACATTACCAGACTATCTTAAACCATAGGTCAAATTAGTAAATACCTCTCAGAATTTCTTAATTTCAAGTCCCTTCCTATTAGGAGGGGATTTTTTGTATCAGGACAATTATGGCAATCTACATAACCATCTTACATCTTTGTTACAACCTCTTATTATTAAAGCCTAAACCTCAAGATCTTCCTTGTTATGATTGAGTCTTGGCAGTGGGCGTTTTTCCGTGCAAAGTTACTGCGCCCGGGAGGAACGCCAAGTGCCGCTTCGCTTTCCGCCTTTGTCTCCACACTTGTCTAATCCTCCCTTAAAGTCGCAGTGCTTTTCTTGCACGAAAAACGGCCATCCCTGCCGAAGAAGCTCAATCGAGCTTCACAAAAGGGAAATGAATTAGAACTCAAACATTAAGAACTATGCGAGTAAAAAGAATGACTATCAAGGAGGGCGAAAGACACGGCATCAGTCGTTTTCCCAACTTCCACCGCTCAGGCTCAGTGCGTGGTATGAAACGCCTTTACTATGGCAATGACTGCCTTCTGGTGCGTTGTGGCAACTTCATCTACAACGTTACTGCCGAGCCTCAAATCTACAATCAAGCAACTATCTAAATCTCCAACCGATATGAACACAGATATTGACTTCATGAATATCGACGACGGCGACAAGGCATTCGTTGAAGAGTTCGAGAACTTTGTCAACGGCATAGTGAGCAACCCCGAAAAGACCGGCATGGCAATGACCACAATGCACCGCTATCTCCAACAGCAGGCTTTTAAGGTGTGTCTTGGCTATATCAAGGCTCTCGCTTACAACTACCGAAAGGGAAGATATGACCAACGCAACGAGTGGGCATCCAAACTTGCAACCGAGGCTTACAGCCACCTCATTGAAGCTGACCTTATCTATGACCCCGATTTCAATAATCTCTAAATGACTTGAATATGGACGATACTGATTTCCCCGAATACGGACGGCAGTGTGAACTCAAAGAGCCGTGGCGAGGCTACCACCGAGGTACAATCGTAGGACGAAACGGCTACCGCTTTATCATTGAACTGAGCAGCGGAGCGAGAATAGAACTTTATGACGATGAAATAGAATTTGACTGATATGTGTAGATTACAGACACCACAATTAGAGGAAACCTTGAAGGACTTTCCTCTCTACTCCCAGGACGGCAAGGGAAAAGACGCAGTTTGCCGTGCGGTTTTCGTACTTGGTTCTGCCCGATGGTTCATACTTGAGGGCAACCGAGAGGGCGATGACACGATAATGTTCGGCATTGTTATCGGTCTGATAGAAGATGAATATGGTTATGTGTCGCTTAATGAGTTATCCGACATCGAGCTTGATTTGACCGCCAAAGGTTACGGCAAACATCGGGTTACTCAGCTGACCAATTTTCAACCGCGACCGCTCAAAGAGATTAACGACATCCGACTCAAACACTTTCTTGCAAGATTTGAGAATTAAATAATCGGTCAGCCGTGGAATTCTCCACCACGGCTGACACAATCAATAAGATTATGTATATAGACGATATTACAGGTGCAATCATAACTTGTGCCGAAGCCGAAGGATGGAAAGTTGACGCATCCATCTACTACAAGGAAATGACATCATATTTCGAGTTCAGCAAATTCAGTCCTGCCGGACGTGACTTTTCGTTTAGCGCGGAAATGAAGTGTGCCAACATCAACTCTCTTATAGAGCATCTTGAAGATTACTACGAGGACTTTGACGTTGACTATGAAACCTACATCTGGCTTGACCAGTGGGGACACGGCAAGAATGGTGCGCCTTACAGCCTCAGAGCCGTACTTGAAGACTCCGAGGCCATTGAAAAGATGGTCGAAAAACTCCTTAACGCTATCAAGCGTATGGAAGTGCCTGAAGAATATTAAGTATCTGTCAGCTCTCAGCAATAAAAAGACCTGCCATATCCTCACGGACTTGGCAGGTTGTCGACTTGTGCGGATTGAAGAATGGCATTAAAAAGACAAATAATGTTACATAGGGATATAATTAAGATAGCGGTTAAGAATGGTTGGAATGTGTCTATTACAGCATCAGAAAAAGACTCCTACTATTTCGACTTCCAGAGGCAGACGCTCGGTGGCTACTCATTCTGTTTCACCGCCGAGTTGATTGAAGGACGTGTCGGCACACTTGTGGACGAGATCATCTCCTTTGTCGATGAACTCGATCCCGAGCGTTATGCCGGAGAGTGGTTAGACGTATCAGGTCAGCTTTCACCTACCCGATACTTCCAAGCCGTTACCGATATGGACGACATACGCGCCCAAGCATGGCTGCTTGCAATCGAACTTTCAGAGCTTGCAGAATTGCAGAATCGGTTACTTGACGTGCCGTGGTATCTCTGGAACTAATGCCCGTTGATACTGCGTATTTCGAGAATACGATTAAGGTCGGCACCTGAGAGCCATCGTCGTCCTT
>JAAUYT010000029.1 GCA_014804975.1 Clostridia bacterium | reverse complement strand
GTCTCGTTGTTTTTGCCTGAAATACTATTGCTTTCGGAAATTACGTACTCAACCTTGCCGTTTTTGATCCAGATGCCCGCTTCAATATCGGAGATCGTGAGATTTCCTTTATCGTCAATGGTAACGGTTGCGGTCTCCACGCTCGCGCCCGCCGATTTGACGGCAGTCAAAACGTAACCGTCTCCGTCAGCGGCAATTTTAAAATATTGATACTTAGGCGTGCTATCGCCAACCTTTACGAAGCCGCCTTTGTAAATCGTCATCGACGAGCTACCGTCCTTTACGTACGCACCCGCATAATCAACTTCGTCGACGGCCTCCGTCATAACGTATACTTCACTGCCCGTACTCGTGATTTTTGTCAGGTTCAGCTTGCCGTCAACAAATTCCAACGTCCATCCCGTTCCGAACGACGGCTTCGGAAATTCAAATGCGCCCGTTTGGGTATTAAATTTGAATGCCTCGCGCGACATAAGCACGTCGCCGAAATAGAAATCGTCTTCAAGGAACGCGACCAATTTCTTATCTTCGTCAACGAAAACGCCGGTATAAATCTCGGAGCCGTAATAGGTCGCAACGAAAGTGACGTCCTCGGTTATGGGCATACCCGCAACAGCCTTTACGTCGCCGTTGTAGTAGCCCTTGAACGCCTTATCCTTAAGTATCGGCGCATCCGGAAGAATATCCTCGGGCAATACGGCGTCGTCTAAATCCACGACCGCCACGATATCGTCTCCGCCCGCCTGCTCAAACGAGATAGTGACGACGTAGCCCGTTCTTTCAAACTTCGCAACGAAGGTCGTATCGGCATAAAACGTCATGTCGTTTTCAAACTTCGTTTCGCTGTTGTACCAACCCAAAAACCTGTGCCCGAGCTTGCTTGGGTCGGGGAGTCTGTAGTCGCCTATCGTCGCGCCCTCCTCTACCGTAAGCGTCGTAGTAACTCCCGCACCGTTGTCAAACACAATTTTATATTCGGGTTTAGGCTTATCCTGATTGCACGCCACGAGCGTTGCAACGGCAAGCACCAGCACCAAAACGATCAACGCGAGAGAGAATAACGATTTTCTTTTCTGCATAGTTTAATCTCCTTCTTTAATTATTTAAATTCTATGCATATTGTGTATATGCCATAAAAATTTAGTACGTATAATATATTGTTCTATGAATATACAGTTTTAATATTATTTTAATGATAAGTAGAGATGCCGATTTTGTCAATGTTTTTTTGCTTGATTATCCAAAATATAGTATATTTATGCAATATTATTGCTTATAATTATACATTTTGATCCAAAATTTTAATGATATATACATAGAACAATATATTCTGCGCACGTTTTTTCTATAATTTGCTTTTGAAATTTTTATTGATAAATTTCTACACCAAATTCTACTAGTTCTATCTGATTTTATTGCGCCAAAATTTTGGGAAAACACCCCATTCCCTAAGCAGGGTTAGATATTCTTGGGGACACTTTTGGCAGACGGTGTTTAACCGCCTGCCGTGTCCTTGTTGTTATTGGGGTATCTCAACTGCCCCTACAAAATTATAAATTATTTTTACTGATTGTGTTTTGGTTTTGCCTGTACGGACTTTCTGTCCTACTTCTATTCGATCCACCAATGAATGTAGGATTTCAGGCGTAAGCTCTTCTAAGTGGACATAATATCGCAAGGTATTCAGAAACCGTTCCAGATTTTCATTGTCTTTTGCAACAGCATTTATCTGCGCTTCCAATGCTTTGATATTTTCTTGTAATTGGGTGAAATGAGTTATTATAAAATGTTTGTCGAAATACGTTTTATAATTGCCGTCAACTGTTCTTTTCCCAAAAAGCAACCGCTTGGTCAAACCAACCTTCGGCTATCGTTCCGATGCCCAAACCGAAGCCGTGTCCGAGTCCCGCATAGGAATGGTATTCGGTTTGTACGCCCATTGCCGCAATGTTGTCAATTCTGCTTTTCATCGTGCGGTAATTTGCAATTCCGTCGCTCTCGCCCACGCATACGAATGTTGCAGGCTCGCCGCTTCGATTATAATCGGTGTGTCCCGTGTACTGTATAACCGCCGTACTCGGTTTTGGAATATCAGCACCACCACCAAATTGCTGTACGCCATATGAAGAAATCGTTGCCGTCATTCTTCCGCCTGCGCTACCGCCCCAAACCGAATATCCACTCGTATCTACGCCGAGTTCGTCCGCATAATTGAAGATAAACGTTATTGCTCTTGCCAAATCCTCATAAGCGGTTTGCGCTCCCGGACGGTAAATAATCGCAAACGCGTTATAGCCTTTCTTTGAGAGTTCCAATGCGTGAGGAAAGCTGTCGTGCATAGCACCTACATACGCCCAACCGCCGCCCGCACAGGTTACGGCAAATTTAGCGTTTTTCTCGCCCCTGAAAAAGAACAGCCCCGTATCCGCTTTGCGAGGGTCTGCCGCCTTTTCCGCATCGGTGTAAATATCATAAAATACCTGATTGCCCGCAAGCGTTTGATCTTTGAAATAATTGCAGATTTCAACCGTATGCGCCACGTTGATATTATTGTACCAAGTGAGCCTTAAATTACCAAGCGTAGTTCCGCCGTAATATCCGCTATTAACGGGAAATATCATTCTACCCCAGTCACCGAATGCCTTGTCATTTATTACGTCCGATATGCTTGTGTTTGCCGTATAGCGTGTATTCGTAGGTATATCCTCACCCCCTTGTACTTCATCGTCGCTTGGTAAATCGGGCAATACAATTTCATTGCCACCGTTTCCCGAATTATCTCCGCTATTTCCACTATTACAAGCGGTAAACGATAAAACGCAAACAAGCGCAAGAATTAAAACGACAATCTTTTTCATAATCTTATCCTTTTGCGTTATTGAAAGTATAACGTAGCCATATGCCGTTACCTTCGAGCTTTTGCACGTCTTTAAGCGTAAAAGCTATGGCACGGTTGAGAGAGCTATCCGTACGCTCAAATACGGTAACCTGCTGTTCCCCATCAGCCGCAGGCGCAAGCACGAGGCTCAATTCGTCTATCATACCCGCGTCCGCAAACGACCAATCCGTGTAACCACCGCCCGCAATCACAAGTCTTTCTATGCCGAAAATCTCTTTCAGCTTAATCATTGCGATTTCGCATTCAAGTTCCTTGTTCCCTGCAAAGATATATGAAATGCCGAGCCCCCTAAGATAAGCAAGATATTCATCCGATACAGCCTTTGTTAGCACTTCGATTATGTGCTGTTTGAGTCCGTGCCGTTCAAGGTAATTTTGAGAATACGCAAGCGTTCCCATGCAGTCCAACGCGATAACGTATTTATCCTCTTTATGCGGTGCTATATAGTCCTTGCGCTCAATCGGTTTGCTTTTCGGCAAATCGACAACAACACCATCGCAAAAATCGAGCATAGTTGTCGTCCCGTATAAAATGGCGTTACTTTCAAAGGTTGTACGCAACTTTCCGTATTGTTCCCGTGCGGCAGTCGTTTCGGGCGCATACATATAATTGCCTACGATACCTCCGTCTAATGCGCTGAATATGTGGCATACGGTATAAGGTCTATTCATTTCAGCACCGCTCCTACGTTAAACGCTTTGCCGACTTTCTTACCCATTGTGAAATATGAGCGACTTGCCGGATCGTAAGAAATGGGATTGAGCTTGTTCAAATCTACGTTTCCGCTTTCGTCCAAGACCTTTTCATCTGCAATTACGTTCACGATTTTGCCGTAAACACAACCGCTCTTTTCATCAATATAATCGAGCGCACATTCGAGAGTAAGAGGTAATTCATCAATGACGGGTGCGTCAACGTGATTGCTTTTTGAAACAGTAAAGCCCGATTTGTCTATCTTCCTGCTTTCAGTGCGTGCCGACACAAGTCCAACATAATCGGACGAAATCATATTTGCTTCGTCCGCTATCGCAACCGTAAATGCTTTTCTTGCACGGATATTAGCAACCGTTTTATGACCTTCGCTCAAATACAGTGCAACGGTATCCATTTCGCAAAGCGTTCCCCATGCGGCGTTCATTGCGTCTGCACTGCCGTCTTCATTGTATGAGCCGATAATAAGCACCGGCATAGGCAAAATAAAAGGCTTTGTTCCTAAATCTTTTTTCATAATTAACTCCTATTTTCGTTATTTTCGGGAATTGTACTGCCTTGATATGGCTTAAAAATATTCGTCAAGAATGTGTCGAATAGCGGTATCCAATTCGAGTTTGCGTTGCCTGCACCGAAGCCGTGCGGTTGATTTTCAAATACGTGCGATTCCACCGTTACGCCCGCTTGCTTCGTTGCTTCCACGTTTTGATTGAACTGACTGTAAAAAGGATCTCGCGTGCCGTAAGCGTAGAACGTAGGCGGAAGATTGCCTGCCCTTAGCGTTTCCACGTTGTTATTCGATACGGACAGTCTGCCATAAAACGAGTAAATATGTCCTACCGCCGCAATATTGGCATTAACTCTATCGAGCGCATCTGGCACATAATTGATATCTAATTTTGTGGGTGATACCGTGCCCTTCCAATTAAGCGCGTGTTCGCCACAAAGTATTCCGCCTGCCGAAAAGCCGACAATTGCGATATCTTTTTCTTCTATTCCGTAAGCCTTTGCATTATAACGAACGTATCTGACTGCACGGGCAAGGTCGAGTGCGCTCTCCGCCTGACTGTACGGCCTTAATCTATAACTTACTATAAAGCATTGATATCCGAGTGCGGAAAGTCTTTCCGCTACACTGTAGCCTTCGGGATACATGCTTTTGAACTGAAACGCTCCACCCGGACAAATGAGCACCGCACCCTTTATTCTTCCCTGCGCGGGATACGTAAGGATATGAGGTCTAAAATCCGCAGGGTCGTTGCCGTTGAGATTTCCACGCCACGAAGGAATTTTATCGTCATTCCAAAGATATATCGTCTGCCTTTCATTTGGCGTAGGTTTTGTTATATCAACTTCGGGCGGCGTTTCGTCATCGGGCTTTTCGGGTGTTTCGGGTTTCGTTCCTTCTTCTGGTTGTTCGGGCGATTCTATTTCCCCACTCAATGGCGGATTTGTGTTGCCCTGCGTGTTATTACAAGCAACGAGCATAAAGCCGAAGCAACAACATAATGCCAACGATAAAATCAACGTCAAAATGCGTTTCATTATTTGCTCCTTTTAACCGATAAAACCGTTTGTCGATAAATACGCGTTTATCGTATCCGTACTTGTCGCTCTTGCAAACAGTCCATCGTGAACGTTTGCGTTCTTTGCACAGTCGCGCACGAACTCCATAGAAGTGTTGAAGTGCTTCGTATTCATAGACGCTGACTGCGTAAACGGATATACGTCGTAGCCCGTCAAATCATAATGCTCCAAAAACGTGCCGATAATCATCGGTGCGGTCCACCACCAGATAGGATATCCGATAAATACCGCGTCATATTTGCTGATATCGATTTGGTCATAAGTTGTCCGTGCTATTTCCGGACGGGCATTCTCTGCCTTTTCAACTTCGGGACGGTTGTTTTTAATACCGTAATTCAGTTCTTGCGAAGTATACGGTTTCGCTGCCTCAATTTTAACTATATCGCCACCAATCTGTTCGTGAATATAATTTGCTATTCTTTCAGTATTTCCGTACTCCGCTGTAAAATACACAATCAGAATATTAGGTTCGGTTTTGAATTTCAACTCAACCCCTCTGTTGCCGTAATTCCACATGCTTGTTTTTGAAACGGCGTCCCACTGCTCCTGCGTACCTTGATAGCTAATCGTAACGTATGCGCTGTCTGCAATAAAGTAGTTACCGATAGTAGTAACCGTTGCGGGAATAACGAGTTCGGTTGCGGTTGCTCTTGAAAAAGCGCGAGGTGCAATCGTCGTAACGCTTGATGGAATCGTGCTATTGTTCGTGCCTCTGATAAGCGTATTCGTGGCTTTTTCTATCAAATTGTTTCCTTCGCCCGAATAAACCGTGTTACCCGTTGCCACCGCAATACTATTGAGCGAACCACAGTTATTGAATACTCCATCGCCTAGCGATGTCAAGCCTTCGGGAATATATATACTCGTCAACGAGTAGTTCCCCGAAAAAGC
>JAAUYT010000028.1 GCA_014804975.1 Clostridia bacterium | reverse complement strand
GTTTTATTTTGTAGACAAAACGCATACAATAAAAAATATGAGATTGTTTTCGGAGATTACGAGAGTATTCGGAGGGGAAGAGGATTCCTCCCGCGTGCAGTATACCGTGCTTGACGGCGAAGGCGGGTACTTTCAGAACGTAAAAAAAATTCTTGAATTTTCCGAAGAGGCGATCGTATTTTCGGGCAGGCGCGGAAGCGTGCGTATCGAAGGCGAAAAGCTTTCGCTTGGCAAATACTATTTGGGCGACGCGGTCGTGCACGGCAAAATTTTGAGGGTATCGAGATGCGATTGATGAGTGTTCCGTTCGGCAAGCAGGAATTTTTCGTAGAGGCTTTAAGCGTTTACCGCGTCGTAGACAAGCTCGCAAGGGCGGGGGTCGAGATACTTTCTTTTCGCACCGAGTCAAAAAACAGTGCGGTTTTTACGGTAAACGGAAAAGATGCGAAAAAAGTTTTTGCAATTTTACGCGGTTCGTGCTATAATATAAAAAAAGTACGCCCGAAGGGGCTTTCGAAAATTGCTGATCGGATCGTAAAGTCCGCGGGGCTCTTTGTTGGAATCATTCTTTTTTTCTTCTCCGTTCTCTTTTTTCAGGCGCGGGTTCTGGATATCCGCGTGGTGGGGAGCGGAGCGTATTACAAGGACGAAATTCTGCGCATTTTAAGTGAAAACGGCGTAAAGAAATTCTCTACGCTTCCCGATGACTGCGCCCCCATCACGGCAAGCATTATCGCGCTTCCGCGCGTGAGCTTCTGCACGGTGGGCAAGGACGGGGGGATCGTTACGGTCACGGTGGAAGTGACGGACGACGAAGGAACGCTTTCAAGCGAGCCGCTCCTGTCTCCCGCAACGGGGACGGTGGAAGAGCTCGTCGTCGTGCGCGGCACGCCCGTGGTACAGATAGGCGACAGCGTAAGCGAGGGCGCCGAAGTCGTCAAAAACGAAATCTTTTTCGGTGAAGAAAAAGAGGAATCGAGTAAGGTGATCGTGATCGCCCGCGTCGTCGTGGCGGTTCCGTTCGCAAAGGAATACGCGGGCACCGAAGAGAACGCGCTTTTGAGCGCGACGCTCGAATTCGGTCAGACGCGCGACGTACATACAACGAAAACGGGGGAGGGCTATCTCGTAGAGGGCGTGGCGCTCATCGCAAAATCGCTCAACCTCGAATAGGAGATTCATACGGATAAATCAATTACGGTAGACACGGGAACGCTTGAAAAACTGCAAAAAGTGCTCGGCGTGTTCGACGAAAATTTACAGATCGTCTCGCGCGAGCTTTCCTTAAACGCCCGCGTGGAGGGCACGAAGATCGTGCTCGACGGCGAAGAGGAAAACGTTCTAATCGGCGGGGAAGTCATCAAGAGCCTCGTAGACATCGTCTCGGCGGGAGAGTTCATCGATAAGGGCAGTTTAATGTACTGTATCGAGCTCGCGCGGGAAGGCAGAGCGAAGGAGATCGCGGGCGTCATGCAGGGCGTGGTGCTCGTCACCTCCCACGGCAAGCAGATCAAGTGCAAGACGGTTGGGCAGAAGAATTACGTTGCCGCGATCAAGAAGAATACGATCGTGTTCGGCGTAGGACCTGCGGGCACGGGCAAGACCTATCTTGCGGTGTGTCAGGCGGTCAACGCGTTCAAGAGCAAAGAGGTCGAAAAAATCATTTTGACGCGTCCCGCGGTGGAAGCGGGCGAAAAGCTCGGATTCCTCCCCGGCGATTTGCAGACGAAGGTCGATCCCTACCTGCGCCCCTTATACGACGCATTGGGCGAGCTCTTCGGTTTCGAGACCTATCAAAAGCTCATGGAGAAGGGAACGATCGAGGTCGCGCCGCTCGCGTATATGCGCGGCAGAACGCTTTCGAACGCGTTCGTCATTTTGGACGAGGCGCAGAACGCCACGCGCGAGCAGATGAAAATGTTTTTGACCCGCCTCGGCGACGGAAGCAAAATGGTCGTGACGGGAGACCTTACGCAGACCGATTTACCCGAGGGCAAAACGAGCGGACTCAAACAGGCGGTCACGATACTAAAAGGAATCGACGAAATTGCGGTTTGCACCTTTTCGGAAAAGGACGTGGTTCGTCACCCGCTCGTCGGTAAAATCGTAAAGGCTTACGAAAAAGAAAACACCTCAAAGAGCAAAGGAGGAAAGAGATGAAGGACAAAATCAGCAAAAGGCGGCTCCTCATCAGCGCGGCGATCTTTTCGCTGTTCTACGCCTTAACGCTCATTCTCGTATTCGTGATGATCATCATCAACCAACCACACGGTTGGACGGGCTATTTTAAGAACAGTTATACGGACGCCGTGCTCGTGTGCGTGTGTTTGTTCCTGCTGTATGCGATCATCTATTACTACTACTATTTCGAAAGCAAAGAATTTTTATCTCAGCCGAAGAACGTGATTCTCATTCTCTCGACGATCGTTCTTTCGCTGGTCGTGAACTACGCGTTCGGCAGAATTGTGGGAGAAGTGTATATCCGTCCCGCGGCAATGCTTGCGCTTATCTTTGTATTTCTTCTCAACCGTAGACAGGCGATCGTTCTGAATTTCGTGTTTGCATTCCTCATATTCGTGATCGATAAAAACACGAATATGATGGAAGCGCTTCACACCAATCATCAACCGTACTTTTCCTTGATGCTGACGTTCGTCAGCGGCACGGTGAGCGTATTCATTGCGGGCGCGAATAAGACGCGCGGCGGGCTCATGCTCACGGGCGTCATCAGCGCGATTCCCACGGTGATAGTCACGCTTCTCTTTGCGATCCCCGAAGTGTCGGAATCGGGTTGGGTCAGATACGTTACGGTGGCGGGTTACAGCGTTGCGGGAAGTCTTTTGTCCGCGATGCTCGCGCTGTCCCTTCTGCCCGCATTCGAGCGGATCTTCAACGTATTGACGGTGTTCCGTTTGAGCGAGATCACGAGCGCGAACGCTCCCATTCTCAAACGGTTGAAAACGGAAGCGCCCGGTACCTTCAATCACAGCCTGATCGTAGCGCACCTGAGTGAGATGTGCGCCGTATCGATCGGCGAGAACGCCGAGCTTGCCCGTGCCGCAGGCTACTACCACGACGTGGGTAAACTCAAACAGCCCGAATGCTTTACGGAGAACCAGACGGACTACAACGTGCACGACGAACTCACGCCCGAGCTTTCGGCGGATATTATCCGTTCGCACGCGACCGACGGCTACGATTTCCTCATGGCGGCGCACCTGCCCGAGGAGATCGCAAACGTGGCGATCGAGCACCACGGCACCCTTCCCATCAAGTATTTCTATAATAAGGCGTACAAACTCGCGGGCGAGGAGCTCGACACGAAGGACTATTCCTATCTCGGCCCCACACCGCGCACGAAGATATCCGCGATCGTCATGATTGCGGACGCTTCCGAAGCGGCGGTGCGCTCTCTCTCCGACCGCTCGGCGGAAAACGTGGAGCGTATCGTCCGCGGCATTATCGAGGAGAGAATGGACCTCGATCAATTCGACGAATGCGATATCACGCTGAAAGACCTTGCGACGATCAAAGAGACGCTCGTTGCCGCGCTTTCGGGCGTGCATCACCACAGAGTGAAATATCCGTCGATCCGCTTCAACCGCGTCAAAGAGGCGGTCGTGGCGGAACAAGAGGACGCGTCGAAATGAGCACGTTCGTGATCGACGGCGAAGACTTCGAAGCCGACCGTCTGAAAGAATTCGAAGGGGCGCTTAGTCTCCTTGCGGAGAGCGACTGTCCGCTCGTCGTGGAAATCTCTCTCGTCGACGAAGAGGAGATCCAAACGCTCAACCGCACTTATCGGAATTGCGACAGAGTGACTGACGTCCTTTCCTTCCCTGCCATGGACGGGATCAAGAACGAAGTTTTAAGGGCGGCGGAACACCCGTTCGAAACGGACGAAGAGGGGCGGCTCTTTTTGGGGAGCATTGCGATCTGTACGGCGCGTGCGAAGGAGCAGGCGGAAGAATACGGTCATTCCTACGAGCGGGAGCTTTACTATCTCGCCGTGCACGGAGTTCTGCATTGCCTCGGCTACGACCACGAGGAAGAAAACGATAAAAAAGAAATGCGCACGCGCGAAGAGGAAGTTATGCAAAAGCTGCACCTTACGAGGGAAGAGGAATGAAGAGCGGATTTGTTGCCGTGATCGGCAGAGCAAACGCGGGCAAGAGCACGCTTGTGAACGCGCTCGTGGGGGAGAAGGTGGCAATCGTTTCTCCCAAACCGCAGACGACGCGCGACCGCATTTTGGGAATACTTACGCGGGAGAGCTGCCAGATCGTATTTGCGGATACTCCCGGTCTTTATAAACAGCACAACGAGCTCACCCGCCGCATGATGCACGCGACGGAGGAGACGGTAAAGGACGTCGACGCCATTCTCTTCGTCGAGGACGTGCACGAAGGAATTTCCGCCGAGGATATCGAGCTTATAAAGAAGTATTCCGCGCTCGGCTTGCCCATGCTGATCGCGTTGACTAAAATCGATATCATGCCCGAAAAGAATCTTCCCGAAGTCGCGGCAAAGCTCTTCGAGGCGGGTATCACGAACCAAGCCGTCGCGGTCTCCGCGAGAAAGCGCAAGAATTTGAACGAACTTGAAGAGGAAATTTTAAAGCTGCTTCCCGAAGGCGAAAAGCTCTACACGGAAGATATCGTTTCGGATAAGAGCGAAAAGTTCATGATTTCGGAAATCATGCGCGAGAAAATTCTTTTGGGTTACGAGAAAGAGATTCCGCACGGCGCAGCGATCGTCGTGAACGAGTTTACAAAAAAAGAGAACGGAGTCTACTTTATCAATCTCGATATCGTCTGCGAGAAGAAAAACCATAAAGCTATCATTATCGGCAAGGGCGGCGCGGCGCTTAAAGAGACCGCCATGCACGCCCGCAAAGAAATGGAGCGCTTTTTGGGCGCAAAGGTGTTTTTGACCGTCTACGTAAAGGTGCGCGAGGATTGGCGCAACAGCGATAATCTGATCGGCGAACTCGGATACGGAGATCTTTGAATAGTTCTTTGACCTTCTGCACACACTGAGGGTATGAAGGATAAAGAAAATAAAAGTGCAAAGGATCTTGCGTGGGAGCTTTTCGAAGAGACGGGAAATTTCAGTTATTATATGCTGTATAAACAGTTAAAGGACTGATCATGGAATTTACGGAGGACGCGCTCGTCATACGCACTGCGAACTACGGCGAGAACGACAGAATGGTCACCCTACTCACGGCGGGCAGAGGCAAATTCGGCGCGGCGATGAAGGGGGTAAGAAAGGCGGGGGCGAAACTCAATTTTGCCGCTCAGCCTTTTTGTTTTGCCGAATATACGATTGCCGAACGCGCAGGCAGAAAGACGGTTACCTCCGCTTCCCTCTACGACGGGTTCTATGCGTTGCGCGAGGACGTGACGAGATACTATACCGCGATCTGCGTGCTCGAAGCGTGCGACGCGCTTCTTCCCGAAGAGATGCCCTCGGGCGGAATGCTCGTTGCGGCGGTGGATACGCTCAATAAGCTGTGCGCGGGGGAAGAATACGCTTTGCTTGGGTTTTTGCTGAATGCATTAAAGCTTTCGGGCTATCCCGTAGAAATGAGCGCGGAGGGCGATTTGAATAAGTTCGATTTCGAAAGCGGAACGTTTTCCCATGAGGGCGCGGGCGCACCCGTTTCGGAAAGCACCGTGCAAACGCTCCGTCACGTGCTCGGCATGAAGGGCGAACCCACCCCCGACGGCTATAAGCGTGCACTTCGACTTTTGCGTTCTTATTTTTCATATCAGACGGAGACGGATATTCCCACACTCGGTGAGTTATTGAATATATTGTAAATTATTCCTAAGCCTTCCCCTTTCCATGAAAGGGGAAGGTGGACGCGAAGCGGACGGATGAGGATTGTATTCTTATCCTCTAATAAAAATAAAAAGCAGGCTTCCGCCTGCTTTTATATTTGTGAATCATATTTATGATTTTTGAACTCAACAAAATATAATTCTGCTATAATTATTGTAATAATATGATTGAGGTAAATATGGAAAAGAGAACTTGCGATAATTGCAGATATTATGTATATAGGTATATTAAAAAGAATGCTCGCTTTTTGAAGGTAAACGGAAAGTGTTCGCACAGTGAGTTAAAAGACGCGCTCGAAAAAAAGAAACATCCGTGGCGCGGAGACGGTGAGTGCGACCGTTGGGAGCCCGTCGAAATCGTAAAAGCCGAACGAAAGAAAGCGATTTTAGAAACCCTGCGGGATATGGAAAAGCACTTAGAAGAAATCGCTTTTATTTTGAAAGACGACGAATAAAAATTTTCCAAAAAATTCTAAAAAAAACTTAAAAAATAAAGATAAAATCGCTTGACTATATTTACTCAGCGTGATATCATAACTAAGCTGTCTTTAAGGGACGGCTTGCTTTTTCATCTGAAAAAGCCCTTCTGTTGAAGGAAATCCGTAGATTGACAACTGCATAGTGAAGAAAGTGAAGTAAAGACAAAGAGAAAGTAAGGCAAGAAAATAAAAAACGAGCCTATGATTTCTTGAAGAAGGAATTATAGGAAAGCTAATTGGTTAATACGAAAATTTCGAAAAGTACGATTTTGAACGGACTTGGAAAGGAAGTGTGACAATTAGTCGAGTAAATCGTAGAATTTTCAGTCAAACGAAGAG
>JAAUYT010000027.1 GCA_014804975.1 Clostridia bacterium | reverse complement strand
GTCCCCAATGCAAAGAGACTTGCAAAGATTTTCTTGATAGAGTCGATACAGACGACGCAAACGATAACCGTCGCAACGATCAAGACGCCGAGAAGAATGAGATTGAAGATACGCTCTCTCTTTTTGGTTCTTACAAGCGTGATCACGGCGCAGGCAAGATAAATGATCCCGCCGAACAGAATGGAGCCGCGGCTCTGCGTGAGCACCACGCCGAGCATGACGACCGTCGCAAGCATCGTGAATATCCAGCTGTGCTTTTGCGTGAGCGAAAAATAGAATATCGCGGGAACGCACATTGCCGTGACGGCGCCCACGTAGTTATAATGTCCCCAACCAAAACGCAGTAGTAGACCGCGATCAATTACGCCGTTTACGATGACGTCCTTTTGGCAATACATACTCAGTATCTGAATGACGAGCCCGAAGCCGATCACCGCAAACAGGTACGCAAAATATCCCTTAGGCGCTTTTTTCCAATCTACCGTCAGGTGAAAATAGAAATAGAAAAGCGAAATCGAAGCAACTTCCATAAGCCCGAAGAGGACGGTGTATTTTGAATAATACGCGCTGAACGCACCGCCGAGAAGATAGGCGGCAAAAAGGCATAGATAGCCCAAGGTAAAACGCGGCAATCTGCGCTTAGGGTTACGAATGAGTAGGGAAATGAACCGAGCGATCAAAGCGAGCAAAATCACCGCAACGCAGAAAAAAATATGAACGGTCATGGCGGGATTTCCGAAGAGTGCGTCGGGATGATACTGGGGGCTGTGCTTGGCGGCAATCGTCATGGGCGCGCAGCAAACGACGGGTACCATGCCGAGCATATCGTCTCCGAAGAGGCATACCAAAAGCGCAATCACCGCATAGCAATAATACACGGGAATTTCCAAACCGAACAGCGCGGAAAGCGTCGTAAGCAAAACGACGACGACAACGTGCCACACCGAACGGAAGTAGGTGCGAAGCACGCGGAAGAACGCCGAATTTTCAAATTTTGGAAACGCTTCGGTAAACATATAATTTCATTATAATCGTTTAGAAAGTGAAAAGCAATCGTATTTTCACATATTTTTCGCTAATTTCTAACAAACTTTTCTAAATTGCAAAAAAGGCGGGAGTTCTCTCCCGCCTTTCAAATTTTATTTGTTGAAGTTATCTTTGAGAGACACGATTTCCGAAAGAATCAGCTTCCCCTTCTCGGTGCACTTTTTGTAATAGCCCGTGCGCATGAGCTGGAACGCCTCGCCCTCGGAAGCCGCCGCCAGGTAAGGTTCGGCTTTTGCCGCGAAGATATGCTCGCTGTCAACGTTCATGCGTTCGGAGAAGTCCTGTCCCGCGTATTCCGCGTCCTTCAATAAATGGTCGTACTGCCGAAGCTCCGCGTCCACCGCCGTTTCCGCGTTGACCCAGTGCAGAACGCCCTTTGCCTTGATCCCGCTCGTGTCGTTCCCGCTCTTCGATTCGGGAAAGTAGGTGCACTTGACTTCAATAACGTTGCCGTGCTCGTCCTTGACCGCCTCGTCCGCGCGCACGATATAGGCGTTCTTCAAGCGAACGAACCCGCCGATTTTCAAGCGGAAATATTTGGGGGGCGGATCGAGGGAGAAGTCTCCCTTTTCGATATATAAAGTTTTTCCAAACTTAACTTTGCGCGTACCCGCGTTCTCGTCAAGCTGATTGATTTCGAAATCGACCTCTTCGCTTCCCTCGTAGTTGGTGATCGTAAGCTTTAAAGGATCGACTACCGCCATAGCGCGGGGGGCGTGCGCGTTGAGGTATTCGCGGACGACCGCCTCGAAGTAGCTGATTTCGCATTCGGAATTCGCCTTTGCAACGCCCGCGCGTTCGCAGAAGTCCCTGACCGCCGCCGCAGGGATCCCGCGGTTGCGTAAGCCCGCAAGCGTGGGCATACGCGGATCGTCCCAGCCGTGCACCGAGCCGTCCTCGACGAGCTTTTTAAGGTAACGCTTACTCATGACGAGATTCGTCACGTTAAGGCGCGCAAATTCGATTTGGCGGGGCTTGGGCGCAAAGCCTAAGTTAATTCCCACCCAATCGTAAAGCGGTCTGTGATCCTCGAATTCGAGCGTACAGAGCGAATGCGTAACGCCTTGCAACGCGTCGCAGATGGGGTGCGCGTAGTCGTACATGGGATAGATGCACCACTTGTCCCCCGTGCGGTGGTGCGTGGCGCGTAAGATGCGGTAGATGACGGGATCGCGCATATTGAGGTTGGGGGAGCTCATGTCGATCTTTGCGCGAAGGCACTTTTCGCCGTCCGCGTATTTGCCCGCTCTCATTTCGCGGAAGAGCTTTAAGTTCTCCTCTACGGAACGCGTGCGGTACGGGCTCTCCGTGCCCGCCTCGGTGAGCGTGCCGCGGGTCGCCTTGATTTCCTCTGCGGATAAATCGCACACGAACGCCTTGCCCTCCTGAATGAGCCGTTCGGCGTAGTTATAGATGATTTCGAAAAAGTCGGAAGCGTAGACCTCTTTGTCCCACGAATAGCCGAGCCAGTGAATGTCGTTCTTGATTGCCTCGACGAACTCCGTCTTTTCCTTGGCGGGGTTGGTGTCGTCGAAGAAGAGATTGCACGAGCCGTTATATTTTAAGGCGGTGCCGAAGTTGACGAACATACTCTTTGCGTGCCCGATATGCAGATATCCGTTGGGTTCGGGCGGGAAGCGGGTTTTGACCGCTTTGATTTTCTGCTCCGCAAGATCGCTTTCCACAATTTGTTCGATAAAGTTTTTCGCTTCCGACATAAGGAATTTCCTCTCAAACTGTTTTGAGGTATTATACCACAGTCCGAAAAAAAAGAAAACCGTTTGCGGATATTTTTTGAAATTAAGAATCAGCGTTCAAGACTTCGAGCGCAAGGCGAAAGCCAATACAAAAACCCGCTTTATAGTACTCTGTCGATTCGTCGGCAACGTGTTCGTCCATAGCGCTTTTGAATTTTTGAAATATTCTCCGTTTTTTGGAATCTTTTTTTAAGAGCGCAGTCAACTCTTCGTCGTATTTGATAATTTCGTCTAACGTTTTACTGTTTTTTATAAATTTACTCACTCTTTTTGTTAGCCCAAAATCCCCTCTCAAAATATCTTCGATTACCGATTTCATTTTGTTTCTCCTTAAATTATATTATATAGCGCTAAATGCGCTAAGTCAAGCATTTTTTAGCGCGTTTTGTAGTATAATTTTTATATGATACTTTTTAAGGAACGATTAAAAGAACTACGAAAAGAAAAGCATCTTTCGCAAACTGACCTTGCGAAAGAATTAAAAGTGAGCCAACGTAGTATTAGCGGTTGGGAAACGGGATATAGAGAGCCCGATTTTAATACATTAGAAGTTATTGCGAAATATTTTGAAGTAACGACCGATTTTCTTCTCGGCTTAACTGATTATTAACAATTCTATTATGTCATTCTGAGCCCATGCCCGCGCGCCTAAGGCGCGCGGGCATGGGCGTGAGAATCTAATCAAATTACACACTAACACTTGACGAATCGGTTCAAAAAGACTAAAATAATTCAGAACTACTTTTTACGGAGATTATTATGGAAAAAAGAGCGGTTACTATGGATAAGCTCGTAGCGCTTTGCAAGGCGCGCGGCATTATCTTCCCCGGAAGCGAAATTTACGGCGGCATGGGAAACACTTGGGACTACGGTCCCGTGGGCGTGGAAATCAAGAACAACTTGAAGCGCGCCTGGTGGAAGCGCTTCGTACAGGAGAGCGACAATTCCTACGGCGTTGACGCGGCGATTTTAATGAACTCCCGCGTGTGGGACGCGAGCGGACACACGACGTCCTTCTCCGATCCTAAAATGGACTGCAAGGAATGCAAGAGCCGTCACCGCGCCGATACGCTCATCGAGGCGCACTCGAAGGGCAAAGTCAACCCCGATACCATGTCGAACGAGGAGATGGAAGCGTATATCGCGGAGCACAAGGTCTGCTGCCCTATCTGCGGCAAGCACAACTGGACGAATATCCGCACCTTCAACTTGATGTTCGAAACCTCCCGCGGCGTCACCGACGAGAGCCAGAATAAAATTTATCTCCGTCCCGAAACGGCGCAGGGCGAATTCGTGAACTTCCTGAACGTGCAGCGCACCACCCGCGCGAAGGTCCCCTTCGGAATCGCGCAGGTAGGCAAGGCGTTCCGCAACGAGATCACTCCCGGAAACTTTATCTTCCGCACGATCGAATTCGAACAAATGGAGCACCAATGGTTCTGTAAGCAGGGCACGGACGAGGAATTCTACAAAGAGTTCAAGGAAAAGGCGTGGCAGTTCTTGATCGATCTCGGCTTCAAGAAAGAACACCTACGCTTTAAGGATCACGACAAGCTCGCGCACTACGCGAAAGAGGCGTGCGACATTCAGTACGATTTCCCTATGGGCTGGTCGGAGCTCAACGGCATTCACAACCGCACCGACTACGACCTTTCGCGTCATCAGGAGTTCTCGGGCAAAACGCTCACCTATATCGACCCCATGAACGGCGAGAGATACATTCCCTACGTTATCGAATACTCGATCGGCGCGGACAGACTTATGCTCGCGACCCTTTCCGAGGCGTACGACGAGGAGACCTTGGAGGGCGGGGAAGTCAGAAACGTTCTCCGTTTCCACCCCGCGATTGCGGCGTACAAGGCGGCGGTTCTTCCCCTTCAAAAGAATCTTTCGGAGAAAGCGAAGGAAGTCCTTGCAAAGCTCAAAAAACGCTTCCCCGTTATCTACGACGAGGCGGGCTCGATCGGCAAACGCTACCGCAGACAGGACGAGATCGGAACGCCCTTCTGTCTTACGATCGACTTCGACACGCTTGAAAACGGAACGGTCACGCTTCGCGACCGCGACAGCATGGAACAGATTCGTCTGACCCCCGAAGAAGCAATCAAATTTATCGAAGAAAAAATCGCGTTCTAAAACAGTAAAAAGCAAGCCCTCCATTCGGCGGGCTTTCTTTTTACTTCTATTATTATGAGTTACTCTACGCCACGAGGCTGTTCCGTATTGAGAAAACATTCCCCACTTTCGCTCTTTACCGGCGCTTGCCATTTCATAGTACGCCACAAGCTTTTTATTCTGAAATTTGACCACGACAGATTTTCCTTCCGCCGTAATTACGTAGCCGTTTTCCGAATCGTTCCAAACCGCTTCGGAATAATCCGCCGCCTGCCAAAACCAACCGCAGATTCCCATAGGCACCGACCACTTCTCCCACGCGGCAATATCTGCTTCATTCCTGCCATCGTAAATGTTGGAAGTGTAATACTTGTCGCTCTCCCGTATTACAAACTCTTGAAGCACCATACAGCCGCTTATGATCTCGATCATTCTTGTGTCGCCATCGCAGATAACGGTTACCGGAGAATACTCTTCCGACGTACCGTAATACTCAACGTTTTCAAAGTTTTCTTCAAGAAACGCGGAGTTCCACTCCGTTTCCGTCAGTTGTTCGGAGACGAGTTTTTCGAAAGAGGGTTTCTCCGTATCTGTGCCGCCGCCCGAACTACCGTCGCCGCAGGCTGCGAGCGAGCACAAACACGCCGCCGACAGTAACACCGCGCAGGCAGTACAAAGAATTTTTCTCATGTTTTCATCTCCAAATTTTATTTTTCACAATTATATCACACCCCCCCCCTCGACTGTCAACCGCTTAACGGTCTTTGTAAATAAAAAAAGTGCGGCTCGAAGCCGCACTTTTTTTATGCTTTGTAATTATTCCGTTTCAAGGTCTTTTTCCGGTATATATAAATATCCCGAACCGCTGAACCTAAGCCTAAAATCGATTGCTGCCGTGTCGTCATAGCCATTGGGAGTGGTATAAACGCCCGTTACCGTAATTTTGTTGTCCTCTGTGGAGAGTCCCATACCGTCCGCGCTTACAAACGTTTGACCTGAGCTGAGCAGACGGTTTCCCGCGGCATAAAGGTCAACACGCCAGTCACCGATGAAATATAACTCGTAGCCGCGGTATTCTTCCTTAATCGATACCGTAAGCGTAAGCGTTAAAATACCGTCGTCTGTCTTCGTATCTACGAGCTCGATATCAAGGTACTCTTTCAAACCTTCTAAGTTCAGCATACTCAGATTCACTTCTTTGACCCACAGCGCATACAAGGTAACGTCTTCGGTTACGGGCGCCTTCTCGTCGAACTTGTGCGTGCACGCTTCGTCCGTATACCAACCGTGGAACTTAACCGACATATTCTTATACGGCGTCTCTCCGAGATTGGGGGGAAGTTCGTTATTGGCAACCTTTAAAGGCTCTTTTGCCGCCGCACCGTTCGTTTCGAACGTGATCGTGTGAATCTTTGCCCAACGCGCGTAGAGGTCGAGGTCTACATCGCTCTTTGCACCCGAATAGAACCTCGTTCCCTCTTCAAAATTCTCCGTCGTATAATAGCCGCAGAATTTATAGCCCTCTCGCACCGGATCGCTTCCCGGATAAATATTTTGGCTCGTAAAATAGGTTTCTGCTTCCTTTTCCGCCGCCCCGTTCATGTGATAGGTGACGGTGATTTTTCTTTCGAATTTTGCGTACAGCGTGCGCGGACGGTTGACGACCCAATCGGTGTATTCCGTTTTAAACTCCGCGTCCGTGTACCAACCTCTGAATTCATAGCCCTTCTTTTCGGGCGTGGGCAAATCACTTTTCAAAAGCTTTTCGCTTCCGGTTGCGGTGTACGTATCGGTTGCCCCGTCGCCCAGATCCAGCGTGATCTGAACGGGAACCTTGTGCATAAGCTTCATTTGGAAGGACTCCGTCAAAAGCTCGTATTCGAGCGTTCTTCCGAGCGTATTGAACTTCACACCGTCGGCGGACGCGTCGATCTTTTTTGCATAGCTGCAAGAATAGTTCGCTTCGGAAGTGAGCGTTACCGTCTCCGTAGTGCCACTCCAAACAATCTCATTGTTAGCGCCGGAAAGAATGGGTGTCACTTCCACTTCGAAGCTCTCCGCACTGTTTGCGACGTCGAAGGTCATTTTGGGCGAAATCGAATAGTAAATGCTCGCGTTGCCTCCGCTGCCTACCGTGCCGCCGCCGTTCCAGCGGGAAGAAACCGAGAAATATTCGGTAAAGTTTTCCTTAGTGACTGTGATTTCGTCGATCCACTTTGCGTAGAGGTCGATCTCGTCCTTCTGCGCGCGTAACTGCGCAAAGCGCGCCTCGGAATATACTTCGGTCAAGTCCTCGTCGAAATACCAGTTCTCCAAGAGCCACGTATCCTTTTTCGCTTTCGACGGTATAAAGATCTCATTATCGTACAGAGTGGATCTGTGTTCTTCCGTATCGTCGGAATCGCTTCCGTAATATCCGCCGTTCAAATGATATACGACGTACTTTTTGTTATCGTCACCGTTGTTACCGTCGAAGTCGCACGCGGCAAGTCCGAGCGCACAGCTCACGGCGCAGGCAAGCATTGTTCCCGCAATCAAAGCTTTCTTTTTCATAAGGATCACCCTCTTTTTGATTTGCTCTATTATATCACCCCCCCCCTCGACCGTCAACCGCTTAACGGTCTTTGCAAACAAAAAAAACCGCACTTAAAGTGCGGTTTTTATTTCCATTTATTAAGATTCGGAAGGCATTGCGTACAAGTCGAATTCGCCGTCGAGATCAAAGTTTTCACCGTCCTCGAACGCGGCCAACTTACTGACGGAAACCTCGTACGCGGTCATGGTGACGACGTCCGTTTCGGAAAGCCTCTTTTGATATTCGCGGCTTTGAATTCTTCCCGAGAGCGCAACTCTGTCGCCCACTTTCAGATTCTGCACGAAGCGCGCGTTCCTGCCCCATGCGATACACGGGATATAATCGGACTTATTATAGGCACGGTTGACGGCTAAGAGCACGTCTGCGATTTCGCGGTTGAAGGGCGTCGTGCGGTAGACGGGCGGTTTGCAGATGTATCCCGAAAGAACGATACTGTTCGGGTTGTTGCCCGTGTTTGGCTCCACGAGCTCGCGCACGAACACCGTAAGCATTAAACGCGATTTTCCGTTTTCGAGTTTGTTGTAGCTGCGGAACTGCCCGAGCGCGGAAATGGTGCTGCCCATTTTCAAATCGCTGCTCTTGATAAGCCGCTCCGATACGGTCACGGGAAGAATATCCGCCTGCCCCGAAAGGCGCATGACCTGCACGAAAAATTCGTAGAACCCTTCGCCGTACACCTCGTGCGAAAACTTGGCTTCCGACACGATTTCTCCCATCACGTAGACCCTGTTGTTTTTTTCCGCAAAGTAATCCATAACTACCTCCAAAGGTTTTTCTTTTTGCTTATTTTTACGTTTTACAACGTAGCTTTCGGAATTTGTTTTCCCGTACTGTCGATCGTGTAATTTTCTTTGTAAATGAGCTCCCCAATCGGCACGAACTCAAACCCGTTCGCCCGCAATTTATCGATGACGATGGGAAGCGCTTCCGCCGTGTGCAGGCCGTTGTTGTGACACAGAATGATCGAACCGCTCTTCGTGCGGGATACGATCCTCTGCGCGATATCGGAAGCGGAAAGGTCCTTCCAGTCCAACGAATCGACGTCCCACTGAATGGGATACAGCCCCATATTGTTCGAGGTGTTTATTAAGAGATCGTCGTAGTCGCCGTAGGGCGGACGGAAGAGCGTGACGGGCTTGCCCGTAACCTTCGTGATTGCCTCGCAGGAGGTCTCGAATTCGGCTTTGATTTCACTCTCGCTGAGCTTGCTCATATAAGAGTGGGTTGCGCTGTGCGTTCCCACCTCGTGCCCCGCGTCGCTGATCTTTTTGAGATATTCGGGGTACTTTTCCGCCCAGAACTGCACCGTGAAGAAGGTCGCCTTTACGTTCTTTTCTTCGAGGTGCTTTAAGATTTCGTCCGTCGAATCCACGCCCCAGGCACAGTCAAAACTGATTGCTATCTTGTTGTCGTCGCGCCCGACCGAGTAGATCGGAAGAGCGCGCTTGCCCGCCCAGTACGCCTGCGCCGCACCCGTTGCGTTTGCGGTAAGAATTCCCGCCACCAAGAGAACCACGAGCGACAGCGCCATTAGTGCTGATTTAAGTCGAAACGTAATAAACTTCATCGCAACACCCATATAATATCATTATTTTGTCGGAAAAATGTGACGGGTTTTGTCGAGTTTTCAGAGGAAAGGTCGAAAACGATTTTTCTAAAAACCCGCCGTATTCTCCGCTTTTAATGTATGGACAAATTCACGCGAATATGATTGTCAAATATGAAAAAGCAAGGCAACGGAAATCGTTGCCTTGCTGTATCAGGTCGTCACCAAACAAAAAAGAAGACGCTGCTGGCGCAAGCTCACCTTTGCTGTTATCTCGGAATTGAATCGGAGTTTCGTCGGAAAAGCTTGCACGGCTCTGCGGATAGATT
>JAAUYT010000026.1 GCA_014804975.1 Clostridia bacterium | reverse complement strand
TATAATTTTAGGCGCAATAAAAGACCGATAAAAATTTATCGGTCTTTATATGGTGGAGCTAATCGGGTTCGAACCGATGACCTCTTGAATGCCATTCAAGCGCGCTACCAACTGCGCCATAACCCCGTATTTCGTTGTAGCAATTATAAATTCGTTCTCAATGGCATTCACGGAATCGGGAATTTCCCGATTCCGAATGCAATTTTGCGTTTTCAACGCAAAGTGTCGCCGCTTTGCGGCTCGCGCAAGCGCGCTATGGGCTGCGCCATAACCCCAAAAGCACGGATATTGTACTATATCCGCGCAATGATTGTCAATTAAATTTTCTACACAAACTGCAAGATATCCACAAGCACGGCGAAGCCCAAGAGAAGCACGAACCCGACCGCATGAATGATTGCCTCGACCTTTCGGCTGATTGGCTTACCGCGAATCCATTCGATAATCGTAAACACGACCTTACTGCCGTCGAGCGCGGGCACGGGAAGAAGATTGAACACGGCAAGGTTCACACCGATAAACGCGGAGATTTCGAGGAAATATCGGAATCCATAAGAAACCATTTCGGAAGTCGCCTTAATGGTGGAAACGGGTCCGCCCATTGCGGAAATGCCTAACCTGCCCGTCAATAATTCCCCGATCACGCGCAAGATCGAGCCCGCGATCTTAAAGGAATAGACGAAAGATCTTCCAAGCGTTTCGAAGAAACCGAACTTTGCGGTAGCGCTTGCAAGCTGATAAGCGCCCGCTATTTCATCGCCCTTTTCGTTCGTTGACTTTTTGATCCCCAATGCGTCCCATGCGGAACCAAGTTCAGAGCTGTTTTTCACGCTCACGTCGGAGCGAAGCATGATTTCAACCGTCATTTTTTCGCGGTGTGATTTAACGATTTCCTCTTTACCCGTTTCGGGATTCGTCGCCGTTTCGTCGATAAAGAGCCGCGAAATATAGAGCTTCACTTTATCCCCCGCCTTTTTACCGCTGACGGCGCGCGCAAGATCGACGGTCAGATACAGATTTTTTCCGTTCGCTTTGAGGAAGATATCCCTATCCTGTAAGCAGTATTCGGCGGAAATTTCGTCGGTAGGTTCCACTTCGTACACGGCGGTCATAGTTTGCCCGTATGCGAAGAAACAAATGATGATCAAAAACAGCGCTAAGATATAGTTCATGAGCGCGCCCGCAATCAAAACGATAATGCGCTTCCAAGGCGCTTTCCGCGTAAACGACCCGTCGTCGGGCTTCTCTTTCCACGCGGGCGTGCGCTTCTTTTTTCTCTTTTTTCCATCCTCCGCAGTCGGTGCGGGAAGATCTGCAAAGAAGTCCTCTTCCTTAGGCTCTTCTTTCACTTCCTCTTGAATCCCTTCCCTAACCTCCTCTTTGGGGGTTTCCTCGGGCGCGGGGGTCAAAATGACAGTATCTGTCGAAACGGTTTCGGCAACTGTTTCTTTCGGTTTCTCCTCCGCAGAATCGGGAGAGACGTTGTCCGTCTCCTCTTTCTTTTCCTCTTCCTTATTTTCTTCGTCGAGCCCGTCCTCGTTCTGAAAAGCGCAATAGCCTCCGAGCGGAATCAAGCGAATGGCAAAAAGCTGTCCCGACTTCTTCGACTTATGTTTAAAGAGCGCGGGACCGAATCCGATCGAAAATTCGGTGATCCCGAACCGCAGAATTTTACCTGCGATCCAGTGCCCGAACTCGTGGATCGTGATCATGACGAGTAAGATTAAGATTGCAAGCAGTACCGAACCGATCGTTCTGAATACGCTTGCGGCGGAGAGAAGTGTATTAACCATAAATCAAATTCTTTGCAAGTTCCTTTGCCTTGAAGTCCGCCTCTTTGAGGGTTTCAAAGCAGTCGGCCTTCCGATTGGGTATTTTATCGAGAACGCCTTGAATAGTTTCTGCAATTTGCATAAAACCGATACGCCCGTTAAGAAAAGCCGCGACCGCCTCTTCTCCCGCACCGTTTAAAAGCGTAGGCGCGATTCCGCCCGCCTTCCCCGCTTCGATTGCGAGCCCAAAGCAAGGGAATTTCTCCTGCGGAAAGGGATAAAAATGCAACGCCCCGAGCTTCGCTAAATCGAGCTGTTCCAAACAGGGCAACCGCTCGGGATAAGTGAGCGCAAGCTGAATGGGCAGGCGCATATCGGGATAAGCAAGCTGCGCGATCGCCGCGCCGTCCTCAAAGTACACGAGCGAATGCACGATGCTTTCGGGGTGCACGATCGCCTCTATCCTGGAAAAATCGGCGTTATAAAGCCACTTCGCCTCGATCACCTCGTAGCCCTTATTTAAAAGGGTCGCGCTGTCGATCGTGATTTTTTTGCCCATGTTCCAAGTGGGGTGCGCGAGCGCGTCCTTTGCGGTGACCTTTGTAAGCTCCTCTTTGGAGAGCCTGAAAAAGGGTCCGCCGCTCGCCGTTAAAACCAAGCGCTCGAAGGGGGTATCCCTTCTGAACGAGAGCGCCTGAAAGAGCGCGGAATGTTCGCTGTCTACGGGAACGATCTCCACCCCTTTCTTCTTTGCCAAAGCCGTTACTATCTCCCCGCCGCAGACGAGGGACTCCTTATTCGCAAGTGCAACCGTCTTGCCTGCACGAATCGCCGAAAGCGTGTAACGAAGTCCCGCAAAGCCTCCCGCCGCGATCAATGCGACGTCACAGTCGGAAAACAGGGCATCAAGCTCTGAATCGCTCAATTCACCCCTTGCGGCGCAGTGGGAAAAGCGCGGAGAAAACTCCTTTGTAAGGGCGCTTAGTCCCTCTTCGTCACGCCCCGAAAGAAGCGCGGAAAAGGAGAAGCGTTCGGGATTTTCCCGCACGATACGAACCGTTTGTTTTCCGATATTGCCCGTACAGCCGACGAGTGCGATTTTCTTCTTCATCGTTTTTAAGAAAAACGTCCGCTTAGTATAGCGGACAAATTATCCTTTTTAATATATGCGCGTCGTTACGACATAATGAACATAATGCGAATGGTAAATATCAGGCAGACCGCAAGCCCCGCGTAGAGCGAAGAATCGATCCTGTCGAGAATTCCGCCGTGACCGGGGAGCATTTTCCCCATATCCTTGATACCGAGCTTGCGTTTAATAGCGCTCTCAACGAGGTCGCCGAACTGCGAGAATACGGCAGAGATCACACCCACGCCCATAAAGAGATACAAGCTATCCCATTCGAAAACGATATTTTCAAACGATCCTACCCTAAGCGGCGTACAAAGTCCGAAATACACTACGAATACGATCAACGCGCCTATTGCACCGCCCACGAGCCCGCCGAAACCCCCGATGAGCGTTTTATTCGGCGAAACGTTGGGCGCCATTTTCTTGGGAAGCTTTTTCCCGAAGAGCCGCCCGAACACAAGCGCAAGCGAATCGGAGAAGGGACAAATCAAGAAGATAAACAGGATCGCTGCGTCCGAGTATCTTTCGAGGTGGTTACAACCCGCAAGAATCAAAAGGAACACCATGGGATAGACGTAAGCAATCAAGGTATAGCCCGTCGATTCGAGCGAGGTATTTTTATGCGCCATGACGAGAAGTCCCAAAATGGTAGCGAGTCCCGCAATGAATACGACGAGCGTGATGAGCGGCGTATAGTTCGATTCACCCCATTCCACTTTGAAAACTTCTTTGAAAACGAAATCACTCACGCAGAAGGTCAGAACCGTCAGCGTTGAAAAAATCATGACGAGGACGGCCTGCACCTTCGTAATCTTATGCTTGAACGCGCGGCACATTTCGAACGTGCCGAGAACGGAAAACGCGAGCACGATAAAATCGAACAGGAAATCGTTCACGAAGATTTTCAGCATAAAGAATCCGATCAGGATCGCCATATACAGAATGCCCACGGCGATCCGCACCCAAATATCGCTCTTCTTTTTTTGGGGCTTTTCGGGCTGCGGCTCTTGAACTTGCGTATTCAGTTGTTCTTCCGTATCCGGCGTTTGAGAAATATTATCTTCCATTCTTTAACCTTTATTTTCGACTTTGCCGAAACGGCGCTCCCGTTCCGTATAGCTTTTTAACGCTTTATCAAATTCCTTATCCGTAAAATCGGGAAAGAGCTTATCGG
This sequence comes from Clostridia bacterium, assembly GCA_014804975.1. Taxonomy (GTDB): domain Bacteria; phylum Bacillota; class Clostridia; order Christensenellales; family Borkfalkiaceae; genus Gallimonas. Next base: position 6,431 of record JAAUYT010000026.1, on the reverse strand, counting down.
TAAAATACAGCTCCGTATACGCCGACTGCCAAAGTAAAAAGTTCGAGAGCCTTATCTCCTTCCCCGTCCGAATCAACAAATCGGGATCGGGAATACCCTCCGTAGAAAGCAGTGACGAAAAGCTCTCTTCGCTTACTTCCTTGCCCTCTCTTATCGCGCGGTTGACGGCGGAAAGAATCTCCTGCCGCGCCCCGTAGGCAATCGCAAGAACCAAGGTTCCGCGCGTGCCGCCCTTCGTCTCCTCTTCGCCCTTTTGAATAATTTCCCGAACGTCCTCGGGCAGAAGCTGCAAGTTCCCGATAATGCGGAGCGTGATCCCCTTCTTTTTCAGCGTTTGCGTATTCTTGATAAAATACTCGCGGAATAACTCAAATAGACCATCGAGCTCCTCTTGGGGACGTTTTAAATTTTCGGTCGAAAGCGCATACAGCGTGCAAAACTCTACTCCGCAATCAAAGATATGCTCGGAGAGAGAAATCATGCGTTTCATGCCCGCACGGTGCCCTGCACTGCGGGGAAGAAGACGCTTCTTCGCCCATCTTCCGTTTCCGTCCATAATAACGGCGACGTGCCTTGGAACCATCAAATCGTCAAAAGCTCCTTTTCCTTCGCGGCAACGGTTTTATCGACCGCGTCCACGCTTTTTGCAATGCTCTCTTCGATCTCCGCTTCAAGGTTCTTTGCCTCGTCCTCGGAAATTTCCTTTGCGTTTTTGAGTTTTTTAATACCTTCCATCGCCTCTCTGCGGTTGTTGCGGATCGCGATTTTGGTGTCCTCGCCCATGCGCTTGACCTGTTTTACAAGGTCTTTTCTGCGCTCCTCGGTAAGCTCGGGGAACACGAGACGAATCACGTTTCCGTCGTTCGTGGGCGTAATGCCGATATTCGAAGCGAGAATGGCTTTCTCGATCGATTTCAAAAGGGACTTATCCCAAGGACTTACGACAAGACAGCGGGCGTCCGCCGCGGAGACGTTGCCGAGCTGATTTAAGGGGCTCATGCCGCCGTAGGCTTCCACCTGCAATTTATCGAGAATATGCGGATTTGCGCGTCCTGCGCGGATCGACGCTAATTCTTCCTGCAATACGTTTTGCGTTTTTTCGAGCTTGTCGTCGAGTACGAGAAAGATTTCCTCTGCCTGTTCGTTTTCTATCATGATAAAGTCCTCCAACCTGTTTTATTAGTTTGTAATGATCGTTCCCAGATTTTCGCCGCAGACTGCGCGGAGCACGGAATCCTTTTCGCCGAGCGCGAACGCCAGAACGGGAATATTGTTTTCCGCGCACATGGTCGCCGCGGTCGTATCCATTGCCTTCAAGCCCTTGTTCACGATATCGCCGAACGTAAGCCTTTCGAACTTCTTCGCGTTCGGGTTCTTGTTGGGATCGCTGTCGTAAATGCCGTCTACGTTCTTCGCCATGAGGAGCACGTCCGCATTGATCTCGCACGCGCGCTGCGCCGCCGCAGTATCGGTGGAGCAGTACGGGTTGCCCGTTCCGCACGCCATAATGACGATCCTGCCCTTTTCGAAGTGATGAAGCGCCTTTCTTAAAACGTAGGGCTCCGCAACGGAAATCATGTTGAGCGCGGTCTGTACGCGGGTGGGAATGCCCTTCTGTTCGATCGCGTCCATCATGGCAAGGGAATTCATAACGGTTGCGAGCATACCCATGTGGTCTGCGGTCGCCCTGTCCATTTTCGTGCCCTGCCTGCCCCGCCAGAAGTTGCCGCCGCCGATGACGAGCGCGATTTCCACGCCCATATCGTGCACCTTGACGAGCTGATCGACGACTGCGGAAATCACGCTCTCGTTGAGCCCGAATTTCTGTTCGCCCGCAAGCGCCTCGCCCGATAGCTTTAAAAGAATTCGTTTGTACTTAGGTTGCATTTGAATGCTTCTCCTTGTATTTGTATCAGTATACCATATCTTGGAAAAAAAAGCAAGACTTCAAACCGATTCACACAAATTTCACATAAGTTAAATTTTAGAGCTTTCATTTCCGTTTAAAGCAAAAAAAAGGACTGCCTGAGCAGTCCGTTTTCAATTTTGAAATTTACTTCTTCATAGCTTCGACTTGCTTGTTGACCTCTTCCTGCAAGTCCTCGCTCTTCTTCTCGATGCCCTGTCCCATAACGAAGAAACAGAAGCGGTTGAGTTTGAGCTTTCCGAGAAGCTGGGAAATCGTGATCTTGTCGTCCTTGACGAACTTCTGGTCGAGCAAGCAGTTCTCTTCGTAGTACTTCTTGATTTTGCCCATAACGATCTTTTCCGCGATTGCCTGGGGCTTGCCCTCGTTCATAACTTCCTGCGTCAAGATCGCCTTTTCCTTTTCAAGGGTCTCAGCCGAAACCTCGGACGAGGAAAGGTAAGCGGGCTTACTGAAAGCCGTGTGAAGCGCAACGTTGTGCGCGATTTCCTTCGCCTCTGCGCTCTCCGCGCCTTCGAAGTCGAGCATAACGCCCATCGTGCCGCCCATGTGAATGTAGGTTTCGATAAAGCCCTTGCTCTCGAACACCGTAAAGCGGCGCACGGAAATCTTCTCGCCGATAATAGCGGTAGCTTCCTGCACGAAGGTATCGACCGTCTTGCCGCCCATATCGCTTGCAAGGAGCGCCTCTACGTTTGCAGGGTTTACTTTTAAAATGTGCTTTGCAATGTCGTTTACAAGGCTGTGGAACTTGTCGCCCTTAGCAACGAAGTCGCTCTCGCAGTTGACTTCGAGGAGCACGCCCTTCTTTCCCTCGACGAGGGCGGAAACGAGTCCTTCCGCAGCAATCTTTTCAGCGCGCTTTGCAGCCTTTGCAATGCCGCGTTCGCGGAGAAGATCCCCCGCCTTTTCCATATCGCCGTCAGCGTCTACAAGCGCCTTTTTGCAGTCCATCATGCCTGCGCCCGTCTTCTCGCGGAGCGCCATAACGTCTTTTGCCGTAAATGCAGCCATAATATATTTACCTCTCTAAAATTTCAAATTTGTCGCGTTTCCGAAAATTACTCTTCAACGGGAGCTGCGGGTTCTTCCGCAACTTCCGCCGTCTCTTCCTCTTCGGTTTCGAGAACGGGGGTCACGCCCTCGGTCGCCTCGATAACTGCGTTTGCAATGACCGACGAAATGAGCTTGATCGCGCGGATCGCGTCATCGTTGCCGGGGATCACGTAGTCGATAAGGTCGGGATCGCAGTTGGTATCCGTGATCGCAACGATCGGAATACCGAGCTTGCGCGCTTCGCTTACCGCGATGTCCTCGCTGTGGGGATCGACGACGAAGAGAAGTCCGGGCATACCGTGCATATTCTTGATGCCGCCGAGGTTCTCTTGAAGCTTCGCCATTTCCTTTTTAAGTCCCAAAACTTCCTTTTTGGGAAGAAGGTCGAACTCGCCGTTCGCTTCCATTCTTTCGAGCTTTTCAAGGTAGTCGATACGCGCACGGATCGTCTTGAAGTTCGTGAGCGTGCCGCCGAGCCAACGGGAGTTGATGTAGTACTGCCCGCAGCGCTCTGCTTCCTCTTTGATCGCGTCCTGCGCCTGCTTCTTCGTGCCGACGAAAAGAACGCTCTTGCCAGCTTTGACCGATTCGCATACGAACGTGTACGCTTCCTCGATGAGCTTCGCGGTCATCTCTAAGTCGATGATGTGAATGTCATGACGTGCCGCGAAGATGTACTTCTTCATTTTGGGATTCCACTTTCTGGTCTGGTGTCCGAAGTGAACGCCCGCTTCGAGAAGCTGTTTCATAGAAATAACTGCCATAATTCCTCCGTTTTACCTCCCCTCTTTGACGTTGTTCCGCCCGTCATCCGCATGAAAGATTTACGGACACGGAGGGCGGCGCCTCAAAGGGTGCGTATTTACAGCGTTCAAATTATAACATAAACCGCCTGCCCTTGGCAAGCGATTTATTCATAACTAACATAATAATTTTTGATTTTTTACAACCTCGACTGCAAGTAAACGCTCACCCGCCGGAAACGGCCCATAAAATAAGACCTAACAAACAATAAGACGGGAAACACATAATTGAAATAGAAACCTGCGTTCGAAAGCCGCATTTCTTTACACAAACGAGCCCGTCTATCGTACCGATTACGGCGTATAAAACAAACCCCGCAATACCAACGCCGACACGCCAATCAAACGATCCCCGATATAGACAAGCAAATACAATCCCGCCCGCAAGCAAGGCAATCGAGAAGAGCCAAAGCACTACGCAGAGAAACGCCGCTCTTTTTTGCTTCTTCAAAACCTCGTCCGTCGTATTTTTTAATTTCTTCAAAGCCTTCTTTTTTGCGGATTCAAAAGTCGATTCCCGAAGAGTAAATTCTTTCACCCTCTTGCTTTCTTTATACTCAATCTCTTTTTTACGCACCGCCGCTTTTCCGCGCAAAGTAAGGCAATAAGAAGAATTAGCGTTCAATGCAAGAAAAGAATCTCTGATAAGCTTGCTTTTTCTAAGACGGCAATAGCTTTCAAAAAAATCGTTGTATGTAGGAACGGCATCATGCAAATGTAGCGAATAAAGCCAGCTTTCAAGCGTAACGTAGCCGCCCATTTCGCGAACGGCCTCTAAACACGCTAAATCGATTTTTTCCTCTTCACTCTGCATTTTTTATAACTTCCGAAATTTTCGCAAGCAGTTTATCCTTGCCTTCGCCCGTAAGTCCCGATACGGAAAGTACGTTATCTATCCCCAAGCCGTAGGCGTTGGCTACGGCGCGGACGCGCTCCTTCTGTTTCATGCGCGAGAGCTTGTCGCTCTTCGTTGCAATCACCGTGAAGGGCAGAATGTAGTAATTGAGATAGGTCACCATCTGCATATCGTCTTGGGACGGGTCGCGGCGGATATCGCCGAGAAGGAGCACGTGTGCAATGTCCTCTTTCTGCGCAAAGAACGCATCGAGCGTTTTGCCCCACTTCTCCTGTTCCGCTTTCGAAACTGCGGCATAGCCGTAGCCGGGGAGGTCGGCAAGAATGAACGAGCCAAAATCAAAGTAATTCACAAGGCGCGTGCGCCCCGGTTCGGAGCTTGTTTTAGCAAGCCTCTTCTGCCCCGCAAGCAGATTGATGAGCGTGCTCTTGCCCGAGTTCGATTTGCCCGCGATTGCGATCATAGGCTTATCGGGTTTTATAAACTGCGCCGCGGTCGCGGCGGAAGTGATAAATTTCGCGTCCGCCATGTTACCCCTCTATCGCAAGCGCGAACACTTCGTCGATCTTCTTGACTGAGGTGAACTGCAATTTTTCAAGGATATTTGCGGGAATCTCTTCCAAGTCCTTTTTATTCTCTTCGGGAATGATAATATTATAAATCCCCACGCGGTCGGCGGCAAGCGCCTTTTCTTTGAGCCCGCCGATGGGAAGAACGTCACCCCGCAGCGTAATTTCACCCGTCATAGCGATATCGCCCCTGACGTATTTTCCCGTCATTGCGGAAAGAATCGCGCACGCCATCGTGATACCCGCGCTCGGTCCGTCCTTGGGGGTCGCGCCCGCGGGGAAGTGAATATGGATATCCTTCGTCTCGAAGTCCTTTTTATCGATTCCGTACTTCTCGGCATTGGCTCTTATATAGCTTATCGCAGTGCGTGCCGACTCCTTCATAACGTCGCCGAGCTGACCCGTTAAAAGGATTTCGCCCTTACCCGCGAAGGTACACACCTCTACGTCGAGGGTGGTGCCGCCGACAGCCGTCCAGGCAAGCCCCGTCACCGCGCCTACTCTGTGTTTTAATGCCTGTTTATTGCGGATAAACCGCTTTGCGCCGAGAAACTCTTCGAGCGTTTTTTTCGTGACTGCGATTTTCTTTTCCGCGCCCTCTTTGGCAACGCGCACGGCGGCTTTGCGGCAGACTGCACCGATTTCGCGCTCCAACGAGCGCACGCCCGCTTCCCGCGTGTAGCCGTCGATAATTTCCGCGATCGCACTGTCCGCAATGGAAATCTGCTTTTTGTCGAGCCCGTTCTGCTTGATCTGCTTGGGCACGAGGTAGCGCTTTGCAATCTCCTCTTTCTCCTGCGGCGTATAGCCCGAAAGCTCGATAATTTCCATTCTGTCGCGCAAGGGCGCTGGAATGGTGTCGAGCGTGTTCGCCGTCGCTATGAACATGACGTCCGAAAGATCGTAGGCAACCTCTAAATATCTGTCGCGGAAGGTGGAATTCTGTTCGGGGTCGAGTACTTCCAAAAGCGCACTCGCGGGATCGCCCCTTAAATCGGAAGAAATTTTATCGATTTCGTCCAAGAGGAACACGGGGTTCGAAGAGCCCGCGTTTTTAAGCTCGTACAAAATGCGCCCCGGCATAGAGCCGATATAGGTGCGCCTGTGCCCGCGGATCTCCGCTTCGTCTTTGAGCCCGCCGAGGCTCATGCGCACGAACTTACGTTTGAAGGCGCGCGCGATCGCTCTAACAATACTCCTCTTGCGCACACCGTGATGGC
>JAAUYT010000025.1 GCA_014804975.1 Clostridia bacterium | reverse complement strand
TCTACGATAAACGGCAAAACAAATGACGAGCACCGCCAATAGCGTTAGCGCGTATTTGATTGCACTTGCCCAATAAAACGGCAACTTATATAAAACGGGATATAAGGCTCCCCAGACGATCGGCATTGAAATTACGAACACTAAAACCGAAAAAATAATCGGAAACCTTTCAATGAACTTTCTCATGATCGATTTAACGGTAGAGCTCCGCTAAGCACTCGCCCCAATCGCCTTCCATTTCTACGTTCGGGGAAATGATCAAAGCCGTTGCGCCGTGTACGACCGACCAGCATTTTATCAGCTTTGCAAGCCCTTGCTCTTTCGTGAGACCGTGACTTTCGGTCAAAGCCAAGCAAACCCTTCTGAACACTTCGAACGGCGGATAGTTGTCTTTGACTTCGTCAAGCGTCAAAATCATTTTACAGGATTCTTTACTGTTAAAAATGAAACCGTAATACACGGGGTGCAGCTTAAAAAACTCAATATAAGCGTTTCCCAGAATATTCAGCGTTTCTGGGTTCGTCGTATCCTTCCCCTCTATCGAATCGGACAGATAGCCTGCAAACTGCTTTGAAACGTATTCACGGCAAGCGGATAACAGCTCCTCTTTACTTTTGAAATGCGAATACGGTGCAGCGTACGTTACGCCGCAAGCCCCTGCAACTTTACGAATTGATAATCCATGCTCTCCCTCGCCCGTCACGATCGCAATCGCTTTTTCGATAAGCTCGCTTCTCAAATTGCCGTGATGATAGGAATGCGTTTTTTCCATAAGTCACCTCTTCAATCTTAACGTTAATAAGATTGTATCATAAAATGTTGACAACGTCAAGATTGGTAAATAAAAAAGTGCGGTATGAAACCGCACTTTTTTTATTTAATTTTCTAATTCCTGAATCTGTTTTTCGATCTTCGCCTTCATATCGATATACTTATCGAGTTTTTCACGCTCCGCGTCAACGAGGTTTTTGGGTGCTTTGGCAACGAAATTATTGTTTGCTAGCTTTCCTCCCGCACGGGAAATTTCACCCATAATGCGGTCAAGCTCCTTTTCAAGCCGCTTCTTCTCTTCTTCGAGATTCACCATATCTCCGAGCGGAATAAAGAACTGACCCAAATCGCACACCTGCGACACCGTCTTCCCCTCCACTTCGCTTCCGTCCGTAATGAATTCGATTCCCGAAAGTCCCGCAAGGCGGGTAAGCGAGCCGCGGTTCACGCTGACGAGCCGTTTCGAATCGGTCACAAGATAAAGGTGTACCTTCTTCGCGGCGGGACAATTGACGTTCACTTTCACGGCGCGCACCGTTTTCACGAGGTCGATAATTCCCTCAAAGGTCTTTGCTTCCTTTTTATAGGAGAGCTTTATATTATAGCGGGGATAGTCCGCCGTCATAATGCTCCCCTTCACGTTCGGGAGATAGGAATAAATCTCTTCCGTCACGAAGGGAATAAACGGATGAAGCAGCTTTACGATATTTTCGAGTACGAAGAGAAGCACGCCGAGTGCATTTCTGTTTTTTTCCTCATCTTCACCGTAGAGCGCGGGCTTTGAAAGCTCGATATACCAATCGCAGAAATCGTTCCAAACGAAGTCGGTGAGCTTGTCCGCCGCGATCCCCAAATCGTATTTTTGAAGAGAAACCGTCACCTCGCGGATCGTGGAAGTCAAGCGGGAGATAATCCAACGGTAAACGGGCTGTAATTTGATTTCGTCAAACGAAGGAATCTTTTTATCCTTCACGTTCAAAAGAACGAACCGCGCCGCATTCCAAAGCTTGTTGATAAAGTTGCGCGCCGCCTCGACCTTCGTATCGGTAAAGCGGGAATCGTTGCCCGCCGCTATACCCGTTAAGAGCGCAAGGCGCAGGGAGTCCGTGCCGTATTTGTCGATAACCTCCAAGGGGTCGATTCCGTTTCCGAGCGTTTTGCTCATCTTGCGCCCCTGTTCGTCGCGCACGAGTCCGTGAATGAGTACGTCTTGGAAAGGCACCTTCTCCGTCTGCTCGATTCCCGAGAACATCATACGCATGACCCAAAACGGTATAATGTCGTAGCCCGTAACGAGCACGTCCGTCGGATAGAAATATCTGAAATCTTCCGTCGAGTCGGGCCAGCCGAGCGTGGAGAACGGCCAAAGCGCGGAAGAGAACCACGTATCGAGAACGTCCTCTTCCTGATCGAGGTGCGTAGAACCGCACTTCGGACATTTTTTAGGCGTTTCGGGCGCACAAATCACTTCTCCACAATCGCGGCAGTACCACACGGGAATGCGGTGTCCCCACCAAAGCTGACGGGAAATACACCAATCTTTGATATTTTCAAGCCAATTATAATATATTTTCGCAAAGCGGTTGGGCGTGAATTTCGTCTTATTCTTCATGACCGCGTCGATCGCAGGCTTTGCAAGAGGCTGCATTTTGACGAACCACTGCTTGGAAACGATGGGCTCCACTACCGAATGACAGCGCTGGCAGTGTCCTACGTTGTGCGTATGCGGCTGAATTTTAACGAGGAATCCGAGCTTTTCCATTTCTGCAACGATTCTCTTTCTCGCTTCGTATCTATCGAGCCCCGCAAAACGCCCCGCCTCTTCGTTCATCGTTCCGTCGTCGTTCATCACGCGGATCATGGGAAGGTTATTGCGAAGCCCCACTTCGAAGTCGTTGGGATCGTGCGCGGGCGTAATTTTTACTGCGCCCGTCCCGAATTCGGGATCGACGTAAGAATCTGCAACGACGGGTATTTTACGACCCGTCAAAGGCAGAAGAAGCATTTTGCCGACGAACGACGAATAACGCTCGTCCGCAGGATTAACGGCAACCGCAGTATCCCCGAGCATTGTTTCGGGACGGGTCGTCGCAATCGTGATTTTTTCGTCCGAGCCCTCTACGGGATAGGTGAAGTACCAGAAATTCCCCGCGTCCTCGGAATATTCCACTTCCACGTCGGAAAGTGCGGTCTTGCACTGCGGGCACATATTGATAATACGGCTTCCGCGGTAGATAAGTCCCTTCTTGTAAAGATTGAAAAACGCCGTGCGCACCGCTTTGGAGCATTTTTCGTCCATTGTAAAGGCAAGGCGCGACCAATCGCAGGAACAGCCGAGCTTTTTAAGCTGCTCGATGATCCTTCCGCCGTATTTTTCCTTCCATGCCCAAGCGCGTTTTAAGAATTCCTCTCTGCCGAGTTCCTCTTTGGTGATTCCCTCTTCCTCTCTGAGTTTTTCGCAGATTTTAGCCTCCGTCGCAATCGCGGCGTGATCCGTTCCCGGCAGCCACAGTGCGGAATATCCCTGCATACGTTTAAAACGAATGATCGTATCCTGCAACGTCTCGTCCATGGCGTGACCCATGTGGAGCTGACCCGTCACGTTCGGGGGCGGCATCATTACCGTAAACGGAACTTTTTTTTTATCGATTTCGGCACTGAATAATCTCTTTTTCATCCAATCTGCATAGATGCGTTCCTCGAATTCCTTGGGATTGTAGGTTGAATTCATTTCTTTCATTTCTCCACCTTCGTACAGCGTAAGACAAATTATAACACAGATTTAAAGCGTTGTCAATTAAAGCGCGCGCGGCATAGGATATATTATCCTAAAATTTTATATGGAGTATTTACATGAAAAAATTAGCAGCTATCCTTGGAGCGGCGACTCTCGCCCTCCTTCCTCTCTCCGGATGCGGAGGAGATAACCTTACCAAACTTAAAATCTGCGAAGTGACCCACTCGGTCTTTTACGCACCCCTCTACCTTGCCGACTCCCTCGGTTATTTTAAGGAAGAGGGACTTAAAATTCAGCTTACCAACGGCGGCGGTGCGGACTCGGTTATGGCGTCCGTCCTTTCGGGCAATACCGATATCGGATTCTGCGGACCGGAGGCGGCGATTTACGTGGCGATCGGCGACACGAAGGATCAGCCTACCGTATTCGCACAGCTTACAAAGCGCGACGGTTCCTTCCTTGTTTCCCGCAAAGAAGAGCCGAATTTTAAATGGACGGACCTCAAAGGCAAAGAGCTTCTTATAGGCCGTCGCGGCGGCGTTCCCGCTATGACCTTCGAATACGTTCTCAAAGAAAACGGCTTTACGAGTTCGGAAATGAATATCAACTACGGCGTGGAATTTAACTTTATGACTGCGGCGTTTGCCGAAGGCACCGGAGATTACTGCACCATGTTCGAGCCCACCGCTTCCGAATTTCAGGCATCGGGCAAGGGCTATATCGTAGCTTCCGTCGGCGAGGAGAGCGGCGTCGTTCCCTATACGGGATTCATCGCAAAGCGCTCCTGGCTGAATAAGTACGACGACCGCGCACGCGGCTTCGTTCGCGCCATGCTCAAAGCGGTCGAATATACGCAGACGCACGAAGCGGCGGAAATTGCTTCCCATATTATGGGACACTTCCCCGACGCATCGTTGGAATCAATGACGGTAAGTATCGCGAACTACAAAAAAATCGACAGCTGGTTCACCGACTTAGCAATGCCCGAAGAATCGTTCACCCGCTTACAGGACATTATCGACAGCGCGGGCGAGCTTTCTCAGCGCGTGGAATTTTCCAAGGTCGTAGACAACAAATACGTCATTGAAGAGTACGCGAAGCTTTAACAAAATCGACAACGCACGAAACACAAAAGGAAAACGAATATGGAACCTATCCTGCAATTTACAGACGTCAAACTAATATACCACACCAAGCGTGGGGAGACGATCGCGGCAGAAAACCTTACCTTCGACGTGAAAAAAGGAGAATTTATCGCCTTTATCGGACCGTCGGGGTGCGGTAAAACCACCCTGCTCTCGCTTGCCGCAGGACTGCTCCAACCGAGCGAAGGAAAGGTGGAAAGTCAGGGAAGCTTTGGATATATGCTTCAAAAAGACGAACTCTTCCCGTGGCGAACGATCGAAAAAAACATTTACCTTCCGCTTGAAATCAAAAAACAGAACACGCCCGAAAACCGCAAACGCGCAATCGCTCTTGCGGAAAAGTACGGACTCAAAGATTTTATTAAGAGCTACCCCTCCCAGCTTTCGGGAGGAATGCGACAGCGCGCGGCGCTTATCAGAACGCTTGCGACCGATCCCGACATTCTCCTGTTAGACGAACCCTTTTCGGCGCTCGACTATCAGACGCGGCTCTCCGTTACGGAGGACATTGCGCGGATCATTCGCTCGGAGGAAAAGACCGCCGTACTCATTACGCACGACATTTCCGAGGCGATTTCACTCGCCGACCGCGTTCTCGTGCTCTCCGCCCGTCCCGCCCGTGTGACCGCTATGCACGAGCTCGACTTCGGCGACGTGAAGAACCCCTTGAAGCGACGGGAGCTTCCCGGCTTCTCGGGCTGGTTCGAAGTACTATGGAAGGAGTTAAACGCATGAAGAAAAAAACGTTGAATTACTCGAAAGAGCATAAGCGCTTTTTAACAAAACGCAGAAACAATCTCATCATCGTATGGGTGCTACGCATCGGCATTCTCGCACTGCTGTTAGGGTTTTGGGAGCTCGTCACCGCAGTCGGCTGGGCGGACCCCTTTATCATGAGTTCCCCCTCCCGCATCTGTAAAACGATCGGGAATCTATACAGGGAGGGCACGCTGTTCTATCATATCGGAACGACCCTCTGGGAGACGCTCGCAGGCTTTGCGATCGCAGTCGTCTTGGGCGTCGGGATCGCGTTGCTGCTTTGGTGGAGCGAAATTTTAAGAAAGGTACTCGAACCGTACATCGTCGTCATCAACGCGTTGCCGAAAATCGCGCTCGGACCGCTCATCATCATTTGGTTCGGAACGGGTAGCAAAGCGATTCTCGTTATGACGGTTCTCGTAGGAATCATCGTAGCCATCATGCATATGCTCGCCGCATTCGTGGCGACCGATAAAAATAAAATTCTGCTTCTCAAATCGATGGGCGCAAGCAAGTTTCAAATCTTACGAAAGCTTGTGATTCCCTCTTCGATCAACTCGTTTATTTCCATGCTGAAAGTCAACGTTGGCATGGCGTGGATCGGCTCTATCATGGGCGAATACATCGTCTCGAAGGCGGGGCTCGGATACCTGATCGTGTACGGCGGGCAAGTGTTTAAGCTTGACCTTGTCATGAGCGCGACGGTGATCCTTTGCGTGCTTGCGGCGGGAATGTACTTTCTCGTGGTGCTCCTTGAAAAGTTCCTCGTTAAAAATGCAGACAGCTGAAAAGCACAGACCCACTCCGCCGAGAAGCGGATAAAAATAATTCACGATACCGGAAAGTCCCAAACGGGACAGAAGAAACGCCGCGAGGAGTACCCCTCCTTTTGCGGCGATTCTTTTCGGTCTTTTTTTGACGGAATCGAACACGGTCAACAATGGATAGAGCGCCGACACGAGCGAAGTCAAAATTGCAAGCGCCACGGCGACGAAAAATATTTTCGCATTCCGCATGACGAAGAGAAACGGCATTTCGGAGGAAATCGCTCCCGCGCCTTCCCCGTATACTTTTCCCAAAATACAGACGGCACTCACGGCAACGCAAAGCGCGGAAAGCAGCGCGGGCGGCAGAGAAAATTTGATATCCTTCCCCGCGTCCATCAGAACGGGCGCGGCAAGAAAGGCGTTCATTCCCGCGTATAAGACACCGCCGAAATAGGGCGTAATGACTCCGCTCTCCGTGGGATAGCGGAAGCTGAAATTTCCCCATCCGAACCCCCAAACGAAGACGAGGAGCGCAGGCACGAGCAGAAGATTCAAAAGCGAAATGCCCTTCGTTCCCTTCCATACGCAGAAGACGGAAATCACGATTCCGCAAAGGGATAAGAGCGGACTCAAATTCGGCAACAGCGCGTCGAGTCCCGCAAGCATTCCCGCGGCGGGAACGAGCGATAAAAGACACACCGCACCCTCCGCAAAGGGCGCGGCTTTTTTAAAGAGAAAACGCATTGCGCCGTGGTATCCGCCGTGACGGTTCCCCACTCTCAAAAGCAGCCAAACGAGCGCCGCAAAGATCACGGAAGAGATCACGACGGGCAGAAAAAACTGCTCTCCGCGGAAAAATCGGACGAGCTCCGCTCCCGATATAAACCCCGCTCCGATGCTCGTCCCTACAATAAAAAACGTTGCGCGAAGTATTCTCATCGCGCTAATTTACTCTTTTTATCGAAAAAATATGACAAATTTACATAAAAATGTCTGACATAGTACTTTGAGTATTGACAGAATTTGTATTTTGTTATATAATAGTGAAGAAACCGACAGGAGGAAAAGCATGAACGACGAATTTGACGAGAGCGAAAACGGCGAATCCGTAGATTCCGAAAACGAAAAGACGGAAAACGCCGAGAGCAATAAAGAAGAAAAATCCATCAGCTCCGATCTCATACGCGGTCATATAAACACGATCATCTTACGCTCCCTTTTGGACTCGGATAAGTACGGCTATGAAATTATTGCCGAGATCGAAAAGAAGAGCCACGGTCAATATTCCTTGAAACAGCCCTCTTTATACAGCGCGTTAAAGCGCCTTGAAACGCAGGGTTTCGTCACCTCTTATTGGGGCGGCACGGCGGGCGGAGGCAGAAGAAAATACTTCTCTCTGACCGAGGACGGAAAGAAGATCGCCGATCAGAACTGCTCCGAATGGGAATATTCGAGAACGATCATCGACAGCTTGATTTCGGACAAGGATTTCGATTTTTCAAACCCTATCCCCTCCGCTGTCAATATGCGCGTTTTGAAGGAAGCGACGAGCCGCGTCCCCTCCCGCGAAGGCCGCGGCAATGACGACGATTATGAAGAAGACGAAGGCCGCGTCAAGGAGCTCGAAGACCGCTACAACGAATTGCTTGCCGAGCACGAGCGTGTTCGGGAAGAGCTTACGGAGAGCCGCGAGCGGGAAGAGTATTACCGCTCCGAACGCTTCACCAGCTCCGGTTCGGAATTGGACGACGACGAGCGGGCGCGTTATCAGAGTATTATCCGTGGCAGAGACGAAATCATCAGCAATCTGGACGCTCGTTACGAAGAGCTTTTGGAAAAGGAAAAACAGGAGCTCACGGAGAAGGAACGTGAACGCTACGAAGAGCTGCTCAACGCCGAGCGCGAACAGTTCCAAAGAGAACAGGAAGAGCTTCGAAGCCAATACGAAGAACTCATTCAACGTGAGGACGGAAGACTTACCGATGAAGAGCGCGAACGCTACGAAGAGATCATCCGCGACCGCGAGGCGCGGTTGGAATCGGTACAGGCGCGTTACAGCGAGCACCTCGAATCAAGCTCTTATTTGAGTGAAGACGAACGCGAGCACTACGAAAATCTGCTCCGCGAGCAGCAGGAAAAGCTGGAAGAAGAAACTGCACGCTATCAAAGGGAGCTCGAAGAACAAGCAATGCTCTTCCGCGAACGCGAAAGAGAGATTCGGCATCAGAACTATATCAACCTTATAAACACCCCTCCCGCGGCGGAACCCGACGGCGAGGGATTCGACCACTACACCCCTCCCCGCGTCGAGGAAGCGCCGGAAGACTTCGAGCCGCAGGAAGAAGCGCCTCAGCAGGACTACCGCTCCGTCGTCGATAAGCTCTACGCAAGCAGCATCCGCACGGATACGCCGCCCGTAGAATTTAAGGAAGAAAACGCAAGTGCGCGTTCCCTCGACGGAATCGACTTCCACGATATTGAAGCGAAGGCGGCGCAGGACGGAATCAAAATTATTACCTCGGGCAAGACGGAAAAGACCAAACAGCAGGCTTCCGCAAGCATCGTACATAAGGGAAAGGCACTGTTTTTAAGCGCCCTCCTCCTCTTCTTCCTGACGGTAGCCGAAGGCGCGATCGTGCTCGGCTTACAGGGAACGTACGGTATTTCGATTGCTTACCCCTGCATTCTTTGGGGAATCGGACTTATTATTCTTCTCGTAACGGGACTTGCCTACGCGAACCATTACGGCGAACACTCGCTAAGGAAACCGACTCCCGCGCTGATCAATACGATCGTGCTCTATATCCTGTCCGTTATCGTAACTCTGATCGTAGCCCTTGCAGTAAATATCGACTTCCATTCGGCAAAAGCCCTTGCGTGCTTCGTAGTCATTCCCGTGATCTATCTCTTCGGGATCGTCGTATTCGGAACAACGTACTACCTGCAAATCAGACCGAAAAAGTAAAAAGTATTAAAAAAACTCCCGCACTTTCGGGGCGGGAGTTTTAATTTTAATTTATCATCTTTCTTCCGCAAAAGCGGCGGCTC
>JAAUYT010000024.1 GCA_014804975.1 Clostridia bacterium | reverse complement strand
TTTGTCTACAAAATAAAACCCCGACAGGCTTCTGATTAACACCGCTTTCTATGAACGAGCAAGACAAGGCGAGCGAGCATTTTCAAGGGGAGTTTACTAAATGGTAAATGACCCGCAGAAAAGCGGAGCTCAACACAGTATTGCGAAGTTCAGAAGAAGCGGACACATAAAAAAGCCCTCCCGAATCGGGAGGGCTTTTAATATTTCAATTAAAGCTCTGCGAAGTATTTGATCGTTCTGACCATCTGCGAGGTGTAGGAGTTCTCGTTGTCGTACCAAGAAACAACCTGTACCTGATAGGTGTCGTCGTCGATCTTAGCAACCATGGTCTGCGTAGCGTCGAACAGCGAGCCGTAGGTGATACCGATGATGTCGCTCGAAACGAGCTGTTCCTCGGTGTAGCCGAAGGAGGCGGAAGAAGCAGCCTTCATTGCCGCGTTGATGCTTTCCTTCGTAACGTCCTTACCCTTAACGACTGCAACGAGGAGCGTCGTGGAACCGGTGGGAACGGGAACGCGTTGCGCGGAACCGATCAGCTTGCCGTTGAGTGCGGGGATAACGAGACCGATTGCCTTAGCAGCGCCCGTGGAGTTGGGAACGATGTTTACGGCAGCAGCGCGCGCGCGGCGAAGGTCGCCCTTGCGGTGAGGTCCGTCGAGAACCATCTGGTCGCCCGTGAATGCGTGAACGGTCGTCATGATACCCGAAACGACGGGATATGCGTTGTTGAGCGCGTTCGCCATGGGGGCAAGGCAGTTCGTCGTGCAGGAAGCTGCGGAGATAACGGTGTCGTTCTTCGTAAGCGTCTTTTCGTTTACGCCGAATACGATCGTGGGAAGGTCCTTGCCTGCGGGAGCGGAGATAACGACTTTCTTCGCGCCTGCTTTGATGTGCGCTTCGCTCTTCTCTTTGGAGCAGTAGAAGCCCGTGCATTCAAGCACGACGTCTACTTTAAGCTCGCCCCAAGGAAGGTTTGCAGCGTCTTTCTCTTCGTAAATTTTAATGGTTTCGCCGTCAACGGTGAGCGTTCTCTTCTCGTCGTCTGCGGAAACCTTGTCCGCGAGTGCGTATCTGCCCTGAGCAGAGTCGTATTTGAGAAGGTGTGCAAGCATCGAGGGGGAAGTAAGATCGTTGATCGCAACGATTTTATAGCCCTCCGCTTTGAACATCTGTCTGAACGCAAGACGACCGATACGACCGAATCCGTTGATTGCAACCTTTACTTCTTTTGCCATGTGAATAAATCCTCCGATAAAACTTTTTTGACTCTCTTTGGAGCCTTTTACCGCAAGATATTATACCACTCTTTCGCCCGTTCGTCAACGCTTTTTTAAATTTTTTTCCTCTTTTTCCCAAACCGCTTGATTTTTTCCTTTTTTCGTTTTATAATAGGAAAAAATAAATTCGGAGGAATTTTTTATGCCCTTAGTAACAACCACAAAAATGTTCAAGGACGCATACGAAGGCGGCTATGCAGTCGGCGCGTTCAACGTGAACAATATGGAGATGATCCAGGCGATCGTGGAGGCGGCTAACGAATGCAAGTCGCCCGTCATTTTGCAGGTCTCCGCAGGCGCGAGAAAGTACGCGAACCCCGTGTACCTCAAACACCTCGTCGCAGCGGCTGCCGAGACGACGGATATTCCCATCGCTATGCACCTCGACCACGGCGCAGATTTCGAAATCTGCAAAGCAAGCATCGACGGCGGCTTCACTTCCGTCATGATCGACGCTTCTTCGAAGCCCTGGGACGAAAATATCGCGATCACGAAAAAGGTCGTGGAATACGCGCACGCGCACGGCGTAGTCGTTGAAGCGGAGCTCGGAAAGCTCGCGGGAATCGAGGACGACGTGAAGGTCGCTGCAAGCGACGCGCAGTTCACCTCCCCCGACGAAGTGGAAGAGTTCACCTCGAAGACGGGAATCGACTCCCTTGCAATCGCAATCGGCACGAGCCACGGCGCTTATAAGTTCAAACCCGGTCAGGATCCTAAACTCCGTATCGATATTCTCGAAGAGATCGGAAAGCGCCTTCCCGGCTTCCCCATCGTGTTGCACGGCGCGTCGTCCGTTCCGCAGGATCAGGTTGCAATCATCAACCAATTCGGCGGCAATATGCCCAACGCAATCGGCATTCCCGAATCGGAACTTCGCAAGGCTGCCAAGCTTGCGGTCTGCAAAATCAATATCGACTCCGACCTTCGCGTTGCGTTCACGGCGGCAATCAGAAAGCACTACGTTGAGCACCCCGACCACTTCGACCCTCGTCAATACCTCGGCGATGCAAGAGCGAACATGAAGGAAATCGTCAAGCACAAAATCATCAACGTGCTCGGTTCCCAGAACAAAGCGTAAACAATAAAAAATAAACGCCGCACCCCTCGGTGCGGCGTTTTTAAAATCGTAAAATGAAAAATTGGTTTGAATCTCTCAGTAAAACGGTACGCAATATAATCTGTATTACCCCTCTTGCTATCGGCGGGGGTTTGATAATTTTATATGCATTATATGAAAAGCTTTTACTTCTTATCTTTGGGATAGTTTTTGTTGTCGTCTTTATTGTCTTTTTAGTGCTCAACGGAAAAATAGCCAAAGCGGAAAAGTTCAAAATGTCTGAGGAGGAAGAAGCGGAGCATAAGCAAACAATGGACGAATACGAGCGCAAGGGCGAAGCTGACGCCGCACTGATTAAAGAGGAAGATTTGGACTCCGCAATTAAAGAGCTACAAAAGCTTGAAGAAGAAAAACTCATTCAATATAATCGTACGAATGACAAAGCCAGCAGAAAAGCTGCCGCATACGATCATATTTATACAATCGCTAAACTTAGAGCCGCTATTAAAAGAAAGATGCAAATTGTAAAATCGGATTCCAATGAAAAAAATGACGATTGAATCAATTACCCAAACACTACGCATTCTCGCGGGTACCGCTCGAATGCGGACGAGATTTTGCGCCATAAAGGCGCAAAGCGTCGGTCGCGCCGAACCTTGCGAAAAAATGTAACCATTCCGCTGGCGCTCCCTCGCACGAACCCGTGATAATTCACGGGTTCGATCCGTCTTCAATGCCAAAGCCCGCCGAGGCAAATGCCTCGGCGGGCTTTGGCGCAGAAGACGAGATTCGAACTCGTGCTGCCGTTTCCAGCACTACTCCCTTAGCAGGGGAGCCCCTTGAGCCTCTTGGGTACTTCTGCAAGCTCAATTAAGAACGATAACACTATATCATAAAATCGGGCGGTTGTCAAAGTAATATTCAAGCGGAAACGCAAAATTTTTATTAAAAATTTTTTCCGCGCTTATTGCGGACGCTAATAAAATATGATAAAATGAAAAAAGAGGTTAAAATCATGAATATTTGGCACGATATTGACGAAAAACGAATCAAACCGAATTCCTTCGAGGCTTTAATAGAAATTCCGAAGGGCTGCAAGGCAAAATACGAGCTCGACAAGGAAACGGGACTCTTGAAGCTCGATCGGGTGCTCTATACGTCCACCGTGTACCCCGCGAACTACGGGTTCATTCCCAAAACGCTTGCGGACGACGGAGACCCCCTGGACGTACTCGTCCTCTGCAACGAAACGATCTACCCTATGACCCTCGTAAGCTGCTATCCCGTGGGAGTCATTAAGATGATCGACAGCGGAGCGCTCGACGAAAAAATTATTGCGATCCCGCACAAGGACCCCACCTATAACGGCTACTACGACATTCACGAATTGCCCAAGCATATCTTCGACGAAATGATGCACTTTTTTGAAGTTTACAAATCGCTCGAACACAAGAAAACGGCGGTCAAGGAAATCGCACACCGTGACGAGGCGGTGGAAATCATTGCAAAGTGCATTCAGAATTATAAAGACAAATTCGGCGTAAAATAAAATTATGAAAAAGTTGCTTGTCGTCGTCGATATGCAGAACGACTTTGTAAGCGGCGCGCTCAAAGCGGAGGGCGGTATCGACGCCGCCGTTATCGTTCGCGAGCTCGTAGAGCGCGAACGGGCGAAGAATACGGAAATCGTTTACACGAAGGATCTGCACGGCGAAAACTATTTGGAAACGCAGGAGGGAAAACGTTTGCCCGTACCCCACTGCATTCGGGGAACGAAGGGCGCGGAATTCGCAGACGGAATTTATTTAGAGAACGCGAAAGTGTTTGAAAAGGAAACGTTTGCAAGCGTTGCTCTTGCCGAATACGCCCGCGACAACCGTTATGACGAGATTTTGCTTGCGGGAATTTGTACGGACATCTGCGTGGTTTCAAACGCGCTCTTATTGAAGGCGTACTGCCCGCAGGCACGGATCGCGGTAAACTCTTCCGCTTGCGCGGGCACGACGAGGGAAAACCACCTCTCTGCGCTGAGCGTTATGAAGAGCTGTCAAATCGATATCGAATGATAAAGCCCCCGCAATGCGGGGGCTTTAAATTACAGGGCATGAAAAAACCCGCCGAAAGGCGGGTTTTTAATTATTCGATTATCTTCTTCTCGAATCGTAGGAAGAGCCGCCCTTGTTTCTGTTCGCTCTTCTCTCGCGCTGTGCGGCGATTCTTGCCGCTTCCTCTTCGCGCTCTCTTAAAACCTTGGGTCTGATCGCGCCGCAGTAGATAATTGCGATCGCACCGATCAAGGCGATTCCGCCCACGACGCTGAGCACGATGATCATTTGCATTTGCGTGCTTGCCGTAATGGGGGGATCCTTGGGTACGAGGATAATACCGCCGACGGGGTAATCGGGAGCGATCATTCCCTTTTCAGTCTCCTTGTACTTTTCGCGTTTGAGCTGTTCCTTTGCAAACGCCGCCGCGGCGTCGTTCGCTACCGAATAATCGGTTTCAGTACCTTTGGGTTTAAACTCAACGCGCAAAACGTTGTAGGTATTATTCAAGGTATAAGCGTTTTCACCGCTCGTGCCGTTGCCGTTAAGCGTAAAGGTATACGTTCCGTTGCTTTCGTTAGGAAGGTTCTGCTTGACGCCGTTCACTATAATGGAATCGAGCACGTAGTCTTTGTCCGGCGTGATCGTATAGCTTTGCATAACCGCTACCTTATTGACGGGGCTTCCGCTGACGGAGCCGCCCACGCCCGAAGTTTCGGTAAGAACGATCTTCGCGTTATCTTTGATCTTCCCCGCTTCAAACGCCACGACCGCGAAGGTTGCGGAAGGATCGTTCACCGCAACGATAAGACCCTGTCTTGCCGCGACTACGTCGAGAATCTCGTAATTCGTGTAATCGATATTGCCCTTTCCGTCCTTTTTGAACTGGAACACTTTAAATACCGTTTTATCAAGCTCAGCGCCTTCAACCCCTTCTCTGGGTTCACAACCGTTGGGATAAGGGAAGGAAAGTTTGAGATAAGTACCCTCTTGGGGGGTTACCGCTTTTCCGTCCAAAGTGAGATTTAAGGAATAAACCTCGACGGTGTTCGGCGTTACGGGTGCGGCAGGCGTTTCGCTACCGTCGTCTTCTCCATCTTCGCCGCCTTCACCTTCTCCGTCGCCCGCGCCCGTGGAGGGAGCAGTTGCAACGTTGAACGCGCCGTCTGCAAAGATATCCGTGTTTGCAGCAACTGCGGCTTTGAGCGCATTGTCAAGCGTTTCGGATTCGGGAACCTTGCCGACCGAGAGCGCAAGCGCACCGATCATATTGTCGTTCGCCGGCTTATTTCCGTCGTACGTCCAACCCGAAAGGGTAAGATCGTTATTGAATACGAGGGAGGGCTGCGTTACGATATCCGTATAGAGATTGCTTCCGACGGATACGCCGCTCGTTCTGATTTGTTCGCCCTCGTACTTGAACACAACGGAATACGATACGGGAACCGCTTTCGCCTCTTGCCCCTCTTCTACTTTTTCGATAAGGTTGGGGAAAGTGAACGTATATTTATATCCGCTGTACTGCGTAAGTCCGCAGGGCGTAAAGTAAAAGCTGAGCGTATCGCCATCTTCGTTCAGTGCAATATCTTCGAGCTTGCACAAAGACTTGACGAACGCTAATTCGTCTCCTTCAAGGGAACCGACCGCAAAGTCAACGATAACCGTTTCCGTTCCGTCACTGATTTTAACCGGAACGCCAAACGTGATTTTGATTTCGGTTCTTCCGATCGGCTGTGCCGAAAGTCTCTTGTCTTTCTCTGCAAGCGGAATGGAAACAACGTCCTTAATCGAATCTGCAACGGTTTCGTTGGTCTCTATAATTTTACCGTCGTCGTTTTTCACAACGATTTCGTAGTTGCCTTCCGTTAAACCGAACAGATAGTAAACTCCGTCTAAACCTTTTGCAATCTTGTAATCGGTGGTAGGCGTTTCAGGGTCTTCACCGCCTTCCTCGCCGCCTTCTTCACCTTCGCCGGTTCCGCTTTCGCCCTCGCCGCTTTCGTCGGTGTTATCACCGGAGCCTTCGCCCTCGCTGCCTTCACCGCCTTCCTCGCCGCCTTCTTCACCGGGATCGGGCTTTTCGGGCGCGGGTTGCTCCTCAAAACCGTTATCTTTAAGCAACGTGGCAAAGTCAACCTCTTCCCACTCACCGTCTACTTTTTCGCTTAAATAAAGCTTCCCTTCGCCCGTATACTTCACTGCAATACCCGTCTTATTTTCAAGGAAAGTACAGGTGCCGTTTGCAACTTGAAGCTCGCCCGTGACGACCTCGTAATCTTTGCTTACAAGATCGGGATACGGTAATGGATGATTCGACAGGGAGACGACGCGGTTTTCGTAGTGGTCGAGGAAGAACACGTCGCCCGTGACGAAAAGATACTGATCTTTTTTGTCGCCCGTCATGTTGTTTGCAACGTCGACTGCGTACCAGCCTTCGGTCGCTTTATTATCGTCGTATACGTAGTTCCACGTGCACGCCTTTGCCGTGCCGTTCACAACGTAGTAGCCCGAAACAAGCAAGCACTCTTCTTTAAGGTCTTCCATGATCGTTTTGAAAAGACGTGCAAGACCTTCGCTGCTCGCGTTCTTGTTGCTTTCCGTAATGAAATAAGTCGTATTTACGTAGTCGTTACCGAATCCGTAGGTAAAGGTCGTGCCGAGCACTTTATTGACGGCAATTACCTTATCTTTTACGTCAAAAGTACTATAATCAAGCGGGGTTTCAACCTCTTCTTCATCGTCTTCCTCTTCCGAAGGGGGAGCGGGAGGCAGAAGCTGTTTGAGCTCGTTATTTACTTTTTCGATCAACGCTTTGTACGCATCTTCATACTTATCGTAAAGAGTGGGCTCCTTTTCGGTGTCACCGGTCTCACCACCGGTTTCACCACCGGTTTCTCCTTCGTTGCCCTCACTGCTATTATCGTCGCCTTCATCTTCGGTCGATTCTTCGCCCTCGTCGGGATCGGGCGTTTCCTCAGTTTTTCCGTTGAGTTCGACGGGATCGAACAGCAAATAGGACGCCGCTCTGCCCGCGCCGATTGATAATTCAAATACTCTGGGCTCTTCGGGTTCGGGATCAGGTTCCGGATCGGGCTCGCCTTCGCCGTCGCCGTCGTCTCCGCCACCCTCACCGGGTTCGACGCTACCTTCGTCTTCGGTTGTTTCTTCGCCTTCGTTACCGCCGGTCCCGCTTTCGTCTCCGTCATCACCCTCGTCGGGCTCTTCCTCTTTTACTTCGGTCACGTTAATCGTGAGCAGATCGAAGTTGATATAGAAAAGGTCGGGATGGTCGTAACGGAAGCAATCGAGCGCCGCGCCGAATTCCTTGATAAGGGTCATGTCGCCCTTGGCATAAGCCTGCACCGCCTCTTCGAGAGCCGCCTTAGCCGTCTCGTTCTCAATCTTATGGTTTAAGCCCTGACGGAACTCACTCAGATCGCCCTCGTTCATTTTTTCCAATTCTTTATAGAACGTCTTTGCAACCGTATTTGTGAGTTGGCTCCCGTAATAATCGGTAATGACGATCCCGTCTTCCCCTGCCGCGGCAACGGGAAGTACGTTTAATGCGGCAATACCGCCCGTGAATGCAATTGCACAGGCAGTGCCGAACGCCAAAGCTGTTTTTCTTAATTTTGTCATAACGTTATACTCCTACACGATTAGGATTCTGGTAAAAATTATAATATACTTTCCGTGAAAAATCAATCGTTTTGCTGTATTTTTTATAAAAGATGTCCTATTTCACGGCAATTCTTGGCAAAATGCGCCCTTTTTCGTTATCCCGCCTGCTTGTTTGAGGGCGCAGTCAAAATAATTTCGCCCGTGGACGCGGGGTCGTCGCGGATAATTTCGCCCGCTTCGGGCACGAAAATCTTACCCTTATAGGGATTCTTAATACTGATAACGGGAGTCGTGATCGTGGCTTCCGTCTCTGATTTTTCAAAGCAGAGGTCTGCGTCGAGCATTTTACAGTTTATAAGCTTTAAGCCCTTGCAGTAGCACAGGGGCTGCGTGCCCGTAATCACGCAGTCGATAAAGGTCAGATTTTCCGCGTACCAGCCGAGGTATTCGCCCTTAACGAAGCAGTTTTTCACGGTCGTATTCTTGGAATGCCAAAACGCGTCCTTGGTATCGAAGGTGCAGTTCTCGAAGGTCGCGTTCTCGATATACTGGAAGGAATACTTCCCCTTGAAGCTCACTTTCTTAAAATTAAGATTGCGCGAACGCATCATAAAATATTCGCTCTCGGCGGTCGCGTTCTCCATGGTGACGTTATCGTTGAACCAACCGAATTCGGGAGAGATAATATCGCTGTCGTAAATGCCGATGCGTTTACATTCGCGAAGCGCCTTGATTCCGTGCATTTTGGTGTTCTTGATTAAAATATCCTCCGAATACCACAGCGCGGCGCGGCAGAGCGAAGTCATTTCGGAATCTGCTATCTTTAATTTATTTATATGCCAAAAGGGGTAACGAAGATTGCAAAAGCAATTTTCCGCTTCGATATTGCGGCTCTCTTTGAGCGCGCTCTCCCCGTCCTCCTCTCCGTCGAAAGAGACGTTTTTTAAAATCAAATCTTTGCTTGCATACAATGCGCGTTCCTCTCCGAAACGGGCGCCCTCTATGATTTTCATATCTTGTCCTCCGAAACCGCATTATAACACGCTTTGAAAATTCTTGCAACTGCTTTTATGTTGACAGATTCAAACGGATATGGTAAAATACGGTATATGATTTCACTCGAAACGTTTACGAAATCTCTTGCGACCAAAGAAATTTCAAAACTCAATTTCACTTACGAATCGAAGGAATATCTGATCGCGCGGGAGGAAGACGAAGATGGTTCTTCCGTCTTTCTGTTTGCAGACGAGAAAGAAGAGCCGCTCGTATTTCCCACGGCGCGGGAGCTTACGAAGAACGTAACGCTCGGCGGCGAGCCCTTGCAGGACGTGTGGAAGTTCGTCGTGCCAATCTGCGACGACACGCTTTTGGACGGAGACTATATCGAAACGGTTTACGGCGATTCGCTCGGGAAAATCATGTGCTCCGCAGCGGGGACGACCTCCCATCACGATCGGTATCTAACGCAGTATCTGATTCCGTCGCTCATCTTCTGCGGACTCGTTTTAGTCGCACTTTTATTGAGCACTGTATTCGTTTCAAGTCTTACCTGGACGATATTCGGCATTTCCTCTGCGATCGTCGTCGTGGGATTCGCCGTAACGCAGGTCATATTTATAAGCAATACTAAAAAATACCGTCAGGGAAATCCCTGCGCGCACTGCTATTTGCTCACCCGCGGCGCAGTGATCGTGACCGACCGCTACGAATTTGCGATCCCCTACGAAAAAATAATCCGCCTCGATACCGAAGCGGGAATTCAAATTACGACTTTGAGAACGGTGTTCACGTTCATCGCCGACCACGGCAATGAAATTACCGAATCGCTCAAATCGATTTACGCAGAAATCAAGTCCATTAAAAAAGTCTTTTGGAAGAAAGGGAAGAAAAAGAAAAAGTCATAAGTCTATCGCTTCCTGATAGACTTCGTTCTTGGGAACGCCCCTGTCGCGGGAAACCCGCTTTATCGCCTCTTTCTTGTCCATGCCTTCGCTCAAATATTTTTGCAGATGCTCCCTTACGCTCAACGCGTTGAGGGGGTTTTCTTTTTCCTCCGCACCCCCGACTAAAAGCACGAACTCTCCGCGCTTTTCGCCCGCGAAGCCGTCCTTCAAATCGAACGTAATTACTTCCTCGTGGATCTTGGTGATTTCGCGCACGGCGCAGGCGGGGCGGGAGCCGAACACCTCGTACATGACTTTGATGTACGCGTCCACGTCCTGCGGGGCGGCGTGGAAGATGAGCGTTTCGCGCACCTCTTTGTATCGTTCGAGAAGGCGCTTCCTCTCCCCCGCCTTATCGGGCAGAAACCCCAAAAAGGTGAACTTATCCGAGGGAAACGCCGAAAGCGCAAGCGCGCTTACGAAGGCGCACGCACCGGGGAGCACCGTGAACTTTTCGCCCGCCTCGTTGAGTTTTTTTGCAACGACCGCGCCGGGGTCGGAGATGACGGGCATACCCGCGTCAGAGACGATCACGACGGTCTTCCCCTCGCGCGAAAGCGCGATGATTTTTTCCGCCGCCTCGCTCTCGTTAAATTTATGGCAGGCGTAGAGCGGCTTTTTGATATCGTAAGCCGAAAGCAGCTTTAAGGTGTGGCGGGTGTCCTCGCAGAAAACCGCGTCCGCCTCTTTGAGCGTTTCCAAAACTCTTAGCGTAATATCCTTTAAATTCCCGATCGGCGTCGCCGCGAAATATATCATGCTACTCTCCTTTGACGTTTACTTTTTCGCTTAAAACTCTTACGCCCGCTTTGGCGCCCTTCTTTGCGCTTATCAGAACGAGGTAGGGCTCCCGCCCCGCTCTTCCCGTGACGAACTGCATGAGCTTTGGCTCTAACCCCGCCGCGTGCAAGGTATAAATTACCTCCGCCGCGCGGTCGGCGCGGTGACAGAGCACGAATCTTCCGCCGAATTTCAAACAGCGCTTCGCACTTATTACAAGCTCTTCCAGGGTGAGCGAAAGCTCCTTTCTGCAACTTGCTTTTTTGGGATCGGCGTTTTCAAAGCCCGCGTTCTCGAAGGGCGGATTGCAAAGGATCAGCGAAAATTTTTCGGTATACTCCGCGGGAATATCTTGCAGGCGCAAATTCTCGACTTTCATTTTATCGCTGAGCCCGTTGAGAGATACCGACTCTTCACAGAGTGCGGCTAATTCTTCCTGCGCCTCGAAAAAGGTGACGGAAGAAACGCCCGTGTTCTCCGCAAAAAAGTTCAGTCCCACGACCCCGCCGCCCGCGCAGAAGTCTGCAACCGTCTCCCCCTTTTGCGCCGTGACGAACCGGCTCAAAAGAATGGAATCGGAAGTGAATTTATACAGTTCGCTGTCCTGTATGATTTTATATTGTTCGTTGAGGTAGTCGATTGATTTCATAAACGATATTAAGTTACCGCCGCTTTCTATAAGCGAGCAAGACAAGGAGAACGAGGAAAACCTGAGGGAGCTTACTAAGAGGTAAGTGACCGAAGGTTGCCGCAGTTCGACGCAGTATTGCGAAGCTTGGAGGAAGCGCGCATAAAAAAAGCGCGGAAACTTCTCCGCGCTTTTTTTAGCTTAACTTAGTCAGCTGTGATTGCACCCACAGGGCAACCGTCTTCACAAGCGCCGCAGTCGATGCAAGTGTCGGGATCTACGACGTAAGTCGTGTCACCGGGAGCGATCGCATTTACGGGGCAGGTATCCGCGCAAGCGCCGCAGGATACGCACTCTTCGGTAATTTTATGTGCCATCGATGAAACCTCCGTCTATAAAGTATTTCTATTATATCACAATCATTCGGGTTAGTAAAGGATTTTTGGGAATATTTTTATTCTTCGTCGGAATTATCGTTTTCGTCCTCTTTCTCCGCGCCCTTACGGAAGACCACTTTATCGATGGGGAAGTCGCGGTAAACGAAGTTCCCGCCGTCCTTTTCGATTTTTACGCGCACTTCCATTTTCAGCATATTCACGGTGACGACCATGCCCTTGCCTTCGGGCGTGGTGATCGTCGAACCGACTTTGGGCGATTTTTTGTACGCCTCGGCGTAATAGTCGTTTTCGTAGGAAAGGCAGCACATCAGCCTTCCGCAGAGCCCGCTCACCTTGCCGGGGTTCAAAGAAAGCCCCTGATTCTTCGCCATCTTAATGCTGACGCGGCGGAACTCGGGCATACAGCCCGCACAGCAGACCTCTCTTCCGCAGGGCGCGATCCCGCCCAAAAGCTGCGTTTCGTCGCGCGCGCCGATTTGTCTGAGTTCGATACGGGTGTGGAAGGTGGACGCCAAATCCTTGACGAGTTCTCTAAAATCGACCCTTCCTTCCGCCGAGAAGAAGAATATGACCTTGCTCCCGTCGAAGTTGAATTCGCAGTCGACGAGCTTCATGTTCAAGTTATGCTCGCGGATCTTCTGCTTGCAGATTTTCATTGCCTCGGGACGGCGCTGCTGGTTCGCCTTGCGCGAAGCCTCGTCCTTCTCCGTAGCAATGCGCACGATCGGCTTTAAGGGAGCGACGATCTCCTTGTCGTCCACTTCCGTCTCGCCCTCTTCGACGACGGCGTACTCGTTCCCCTTTGCCGTCTCCACGATGACGCCCTGTCCCTTTTGCGGGTTGAGTTTGCCCGCGCTGAAATAGTAGGGTTTATCTCCCTGTCTGAATTTTACTGCGACAACTTTTGCCATTTCGTTTTCTCCTCTTGAATTTTAAGCCCCAAATGATACAGGGCTTGGCGCAGGGAAGCGTTGAAATCGACTTCCCGCCGTGCGTCCTGAATAAACCGCGCCGCCGCAAGAAGCGCACCCTCGGGATAGCCGCTTGCAAGTTTTTTTAAATTTTCACCCTTTAACGAAGCGAACCGCTCCTGTCCCGTGCGGTAAAACAGTAAGTCCCGCGCCGTAAGCATAAGCGCCGCAAAGAGCGCCCCCCTATCCTTGATCTTTTCCGCCTCGCGGCAGAGCGTTTCCAAGTCCGTTCCCTCGAAGAGCTTTTCCGCAATGCGGAAATTGTCCCCGCCGAAAAGCAGCTCTTCCGCAAGAGAATACACCCCGCCCGAAGCCGCCGCCGCACGCGCAAGCTCCCCTTCCCCCGCGTGGTTGCGGTTGAGAGCCGAAAGCACCGCCTCCTCCGAAAAGGGAGGCACCGTCAGCTTTCTCATGCGGGAGAGCACCGTGGGCAGGACCGCCCCCTCGCTCGACGCACCTAAGAGGAAGTAAACCCCTGCGGGTGGTTCCTCCAAAATTTTTAAAAGCTTATTCTGCACGAGCACGGAAGCCGTATCGAACGCGTCCAAAACGAAGAGCTTATTCTCCTCCTCCACGGGGTGGAGAAGACTTTCGTCCACGATACGCGACGCGTCCTCGACGGTGAGCTTTGCTCCCGCCTTGGGCAGGATCAGACAGTCGGAAAAGGTCTCCTCGTCGATGAGTGATGAGCGCCTCTTATCCTTCTCGCCGAAGAACGCCTTCGCGCACTCCTTTAAGAGCGTACGCAGATACTTCGCGTCGGGAAACACGATCAGCGTAGCGGGAGATACGTCCCGCTTCATGGCAAGATATGCGTTTGTGGAATGCAATAACTCGATCATTCTTTTTCCGTATAGACCGCGATCTTTCCCTCTTTCAAACCGAAAGTATGCACCGCGTTTTCAAGGTGCCGAACGGCACTTTCATTGATCCTCTCACCTTTTCGTATAATGGGCAACGAGGGTGGGAATATCCCCGCGTCCGCGGCGCAGATTCTTCCGACCGCCTCTTTCAAAGGTATATATTCGAAGGCGCCGTCCTGCTCATTCATGACTTCCGCGGTATGCGCTTCCTCTTCCCCCGCTTCGGGCGCGGGGCATTTTTTCAAGAGCTTTGAAAGTTGTTTGAGCTCTCCCTTCTTCGTGCAGGGGGAAAGGTAGAATAAAATATAGTTTCCGTCGTTGAACTCGGGATATACGCCGCGCGATTCCAAAAACTTTTCGACCGCGCCCGCGTTCCTGCCGTAGCGTATTAAAACCTTCGTCCAATCGTCGTTCCTGATTGCGCCTACTTCTCTTTTGAATTCTTCCGCCGCCCTTTCGATTTCAAGGTTTCGCGGATACAAAAACGCCTCTTCCACGCTTGCTAAGATCGGATAGGAGGGCGACGAGGTATGAAAGAGCCGCACGCCCTCTTCGAGCGCGCCCGCCCACTCTTCGCGCTTTGCGCTGACCGCCGCACCCTGCGTGAGCGCGGGCAGGGACTTATGCGCACCGTCCACCCACATATCGGCGTAACGCCCCGCGTAACTTTCACTAAAATGCAGATGACTTCCGTGCGCGCCGTCCACAACAAGCGGCTTATTTTCTCTCTCCGTCAGCTCCCTTGCAAAGGCAAGATCGGGGAAAAAGCCGTAATAGTCGGGCGAAGTCAATAAAAGCGCGTCCGCATTTTGAAGGGTTTTTTCTACTTCTTCCCGCGCGGGCTGTAAGGGAATTCCCTCTTTCAGTGAAACGGGAATCAAGACGGGTTCGAGCCCTAATAGCTTACACCCGCCCGTAACGCTCGGGTGGGAATAGGGCGAGAGCGCAACGCGCTTTGCTCCCCTTTCTTTGAGGGCAAAGAGCATGGCGTGTACGCCCGCGGTGCTTCCGTCCGTCAAAAAAAAGGTGCGGTACGCACCGAGCCGTTCCGCAATTTCCTCCTGCGCCTCTTTGATGACGCCGTGCGGAGAAAACAGATTGTCGGAATAGCTGAGCTCGGTAATATCCGCGCCTCTCTTCTTGTGACCGGGGGTATGAAAAGAAATTTGCCTCTTCTGCCCGCAGAGCATTTTTGCGATCTTCCCGCGGATCATTATTGGTAATTCCTCAGAAGATAGGCAAGAAAATTGATAGTTTCGTATTTTAAATCGCCTTCGCGGTCTCTATTGTTGAAAAGACAGAGCACGATATCGTCCCCTTTTTGAACTTTTTTGCCCTCTTCTTCGGCGGTGTAATATACGAGCGAAGTAATTTTATTGATCGACTTCATGGAAAAACCGAGCTTATATACATTTTCCGCGAAGCCCGTATAGGTTACATAGTCAAGCGTTTTGTCGTTGACCGCTTCCTTTACTAAAAGGAAGTCCTCTCTGAGTTTTCCAAGCCTCTCGTTTTCCTTCAAGACGCCCGCTTCCTTTTTCGCTTTGGTAAGGTAACGCTTGTCCTTTCCGTTGCGCGCCATAAACGAAGCGCGCGCTTTTTCCGTATTCAGCTCTTCGGACAAGTCCGCACCGAAAAAGTTTGTAAGATATGCTTCGCAATCGTTCAAGAAGTCTTCGGGGTTAAGGAAGGTCAAGCAATTCTCCTTTTCCGTTCCCGCCTCGTCGATAAAGCTCAAAAGCGTGGAGCTTACGTTGCCGTCCTTGTCCTCCGTGCGGACGTCGCTTACGAACATCACGCGTCCCTCGCCCGCCGAACGCCGTGCTATAAACGTGGAATCGCCGTGAAGCGTACTCTTCTTAAACGACTCGCTCCCCGTATCGAGAATATCGTAGGAAAATACGTTTTTATCTTTCAGATCGTCGCCGAGACGGGAAAAGTCCCCGCCCTCCGATAAGCCGTTGTAGGCGTAAACGTAAAATTTCTGTCCGGCGGTGGCGCGCGTTGCGATCATCATAAAAAAGACGCAGAAAGCTACCGCCGCAAGGGCGATCGCTCCGACGATTTTAAGCCAATCATAGGAAAGCATATTCGCAAGCCGTTGTTTGGTGATCCGTGCGTCCATTTTCGTTTGTTCCTCTTTTTATTTTTTCGGCTTCATGGTCGGGAACAGCAACACGTCGCGAATGGACGGACTGTCCGTAAGAAGCATGATAAGGCGGTCGACGCCGAAGCCGAGCCCGCCCGTAGGGGGCATACCGTGTTCGAGCGCGTCCAAAAAGTCCTCGTCCACTTCCGCGTTCGCGCCCTTTTGGCGCTTCTTCTCTGCCTGCTCTTCCATGCGCTTTCTCTGATCGATCGGATCGTTGAGTTCGGAGAATGCGTTGCCGAGCTCCATACCCATTACGAAATATTCGAAGCGCTCCGTCATGGAAGGATCGGAGGGCTTGCGCTTTGCAAGCGGAGATATTTCTACGGGATAATCGTAGATAAAGGTGGGGTCTATAAGCTTGTCCTCGACGAACGCGTCGAAGAACGCAGCAAGGATATGCCCCTTCGTCTTTTTGCCCTCTTCGAGTTCGACGCCCTTTTCCTTTGCGATCTTCTGCGCCTCTTCGTCGGAGGAAATCTTACTAAAATCAACGCCCGAATATTCCTTGACTGCTTCCGTCATGGTCATGCGCTTCCAGGTGCCGAAGTCGAGCTCGTGCCCCTGATAGGTGAATTTCGTCGTTCCCAAGGTTTCGAGCGCGACCGTCTTATACAGATCCTCGACGAAGTCCATAACGCTCAGATAATCGACGTACGCCGCATACACCTCGACCGTCGTAAACTCGGGGTTGTGCGAAGAATCCATTCCCTCGTTGCGGAAGATCCTTCCCATTTCGTAGACCTTTTCAAAGCCGCCCACGATGAGGCGCTTTAAGTACAGCTCCGTCTCGATTCTAAGATACATATCGAGATCGAGCGCGTTGTGGTGCGTTTTGAAGGGACGCGCGTCCGCTCCGATTTCGAGCGGGAGAAGAATGGGCGTATCCGCCTCGATAAACCCGTGCGAATCGAGATAGTTACGAATACTCTTAATAATTTCCGCGCGGCGGAAGAAGGTCTTCCTTACGTCCTCGTTCATGATGAGGTCGATATGACGAAGACGGTACTTCATGTCTACGTTCGTGAGCCCGTTGTGCTTTTCGGGCAGGGGCAAAAGCGCCTTCGAGAGCATTTCGAGGTGCGTTGCGTGAACGGTCACTTCCCCCGTTTGCGTTTTGAAAACGAAGCCCTCGATCCCCACGATATCGCCGATATCGAAGTCCTTTTTATAGGCGGTGTAAACGTCCTCGCCCACGTCTTGGCGGGTGATATAGACCTGAATCTGCCCTTCGCGGTCTGCGATATGCGAAAAGGAAGCCTTGCCCATGACGCGGCGGGACATGAGTCTTCCCGCAATGGAGACGGTTTTCCCTTCCCACTTTTCGAAGTCCCCCTTCAAAGCAGAAGACTCCGCAGTTACGGAATACTTCGTCTTGTGATAGGGGTCGTTCCCCTCCGATTGTAACTTCTTTAATTTTTCGCGGCGAATGAGTGCCTGTTCGTGGAGCGCACGCTCTTCCTCTAAATTCTCGTTCTCTTCCATAATAAGTCCTCGTAAAGCCGCTCTTTACAAGCGGCGGATAATGCTTAGCTGATTTTTAAAATCTTTAATTTGTATTCTCCGTCGGGCGCTTTTACGGAGACGGTCTCGCCCTTTTTATGATGAAGAAGCGCCGCGCCTACGGGGGACTCGTTGGAGATAATGCCGCGCATCGCGTCCGCCTCCGTCGTACCCATAATCGTATAGACGGTCTCCTCCTCGATATCCTCGTCGTAAACGGTTACGACGGAGCCGATATGCACGAGCGATTTATCGTCGTTCTCCTCGATGATTTCCGCGTTACGAATTTTATATTCGAGCTCGGCGATTTCTCCTTCGTTCGCCGCCTGCTCGTTCCGCGCCGCGTCGTATTCCGCGTTCTCGGAAAGGTCGCCGTGACTGCGCGCCTCCTGAATGCGCTCTACGATTTCCGCACGCTTCACCCTCGTTAAATAATCAAGCTGCTTCTTCGCGGCGTCCAATCCCTCTTTCGTCATAAAAAACTTGTCTGCCATATTGCTCCTCTTTTCGCGCCTTCACGCGTTTTTTAATAAAGACGACCGTGACTTCCCATTCGGGAAATCACGGCAACGCTCGATATTCGGATTATAACTCTTTTTTTTATAATTGTCAACCCCTCTTAGGGCTTTTTATAATTTTTCCCCTATTTTTCAAACATATTGATTTTTTTACCCGTATATGATATAATACCGTTATGTTTCGCATTTGGGCAAAGGTTCTGAAAGACGACCACATTGAAAAACAATTCGTATATGAAAACGAAAACAAGTTCGCCTATTCGGACTTTTTCAGCTATCTTTCGGATATCTGCGTCGAGCTTGACGTGCCCACCCCCGTTCTCTTAAAGACGCATATCTTTAACTACGCAAAGTTCAATCACGTCGTGTTTCGTCCCGACGACTTTATCGAACAGATTTCCTTTGATAAACTGCACCTCGAAAATATTCTTTGAATGATTTTTCCGTTTAAGCGCATACTGCCCGTATGAAACTGACGACTTGGATCTGCTGCGGGCTTCTTATTTTTTACGGCTTATGCGCCTCGGTCTTCGCGCTTTCGGGGTTTAATATATTGTTGTTCTTCTGCGCGGGAAATACCGTCGTCTACCGTTCCCTTTTATCCCTTGCGGGCGTTGCCGCACTGTGGCTTTTATACTGGCTCTTCGCCTTCCGCCCCACGAAATACGTTTCTTAGAGAATTTGTATCAGCTCGCTCAGCGAGCTGATTTTTTTAACGAGGGAATAACCTTCGGGCAGCGTCCGTCCGTCGGGGTCATACCAAATACAGTCCATTTTAAGCTTGTTCGCAAGCGCGATATCCGAAGTCAGGGAATCGCCGATAAAGAGGCACTCTTCCGCCTTTGCATTAAGCTCGTTCAGCATGATATTTCCAAACTCTTTCGAGGGTTTGATCGTGTTCATCTCCTCCGAAATAAACAGTCGGTTGAGGTAGGGCGCAAATTCCTTTAAGCGGGCGCGCTGCATTTCGGAGAGCCCGTTCGTGGCAATGCTCACCGCGTACTTTTCGGAAAGCGCCTTCACCGCTTCGAAAGCACCCTCGCGCGGGTGGGCGGGAGAACAGAGCGTTTCGTAAAAAATACGTTCCGCATCGTCTGCAAGTTCGTGATCGTACGCCTGCTTTGCGAATTCGAATAAAGCGTGAATGTGAACGTAGTACAGCTTATGGTACTGCTTGCGGATATCGGGATCGTTTACCTTGTTCAAACCGAGCTCTTCCCAATTCTCGTAGGAGAACTTCCACATTTCCCCGATAACTTCTTCGCTCTCTAACGGCGTACCCTTGAACGCTGCGCGGAAAGCTCTTCTTTCGTCCTCGTTGAAATCGATCAACGTATGGTCTGCGTCGAAAATGATATGGCGGTACTTCATTTACCAGTCCTGCTTTTTAAGTGATTTATCTTTGACGTCGTCGTAATAATCGAAATACTTCCGCTTCCACTCTTCGGGGGAGAGCGGTTTTTCTTCGCCCTCCGCGTATGCAAGATATTCCTCGATTTCCTCGGGCGTAAAGTCCGCTTCCGTCACTTCGGAGTCGTAGCGCGAAAAGAATTTCATTAAATCGGATTGCGACATTTTATTAACCTCAACAAAAAAGTTATCCACTTATCAACATTTTGACTGTGGATAACTATACACTTATGAACTTTCGCTGTTTTTCGTCATAGGTATAGCCTATCTTCGACAGCTTTTTAACAACTTCGTCAACGGAAACGTCCTCGTCCGCGCAGAGGTCTTCGAGGGAAGAATCACTATCTCTAAGTTTCATATTGACAGCCGAAAGCAGCATATAGGGATCGTTCGGTAACATGACTCTATTATATCCCGAAACCGCCTTTCCGTCAATCATTCGGAAACGAATTTTCTTACGTTCTCCTTACCGATCCTGTAATTGAAGTAGAGCACCGCAAGCTCGTACACGACGACAAAGCAGACAAGCGTTACGAAAAAGCAACCCACGTTAAAGGAGTATTCGGGCATGGTCTCCACGCTATTGAATACTAAATCGACCATGAGCCGAAGAAGCCCGTACTGATACGCGGTCCCCACCGCAAAGCCGATATAGGCAAAGAGGCGGAAGCCCCCGAACACCGCGTTGCCGTATTCCCAGAAGTTGTAACCGTAAGCCTTCATTAAGGAAACGGTTTTGGCATTCCCGCGCGTGAGCGAGGTCATCGCAAGCAGAAAGGTCGTGACGGCAAGCACGAGTCCGATAATCAGCATGATCAAACCCATCGATACGGATGAGAGGGTTTTCATGGACCAGCCCATCTGCATCATGGCGGCAAAGCAGAAGCCCGCGAGTGCGACGAAGAAGGAGAGCGCCTTATGCGTTATAGGCGTGCGGAAAAAGGTTTCCCACAGAAAGGAACGTTTGTTGCTCTTCGCTTTTCCCGTCTTGGCTTTCTCCGCCTTGCCGCGCAAGAGCTGCATGACGGGCGCGCGCAGTTTTAAATAGGCGCACAGCACCGCAACGAAGGAAAAGACCACGGTGGGTGCGATCACGAGCCCCGCCGTAAGCTCGGCGTGATAGTGAAGGGACACCTTCAAAAACCCGTCGCTCATAAGCGAATAGATCGTGGGCGCAAGTGCGTACCCAAGCCCGTGCCCGAGCGCAGTGCCGAGAAGCACGCTCAACCCGAACACCCAAAAGCCGAGCGATATCCTGCCGTTCGGATAGCCGAGCGCTTTGAGCGCGCCGATCGTCTTGCTGCGTTCCTCGATAAAAAGTCCCGTATAAAAGGCAACGAGAAAGACCGCGATCACCGCAAGTACGCCGCCCGTGATGATGCAGGTGAGCTTTGCCGAGAGCTGCTGCGCGTTATAGAGCTCGACGCTCTCCGCGGGAATTTCCGTGAGCGCGAGGCAGTCTATGTAGTAATTGAGAAAGAAGGTGCAAACGAACACCGCGCACGCGCATACGATCGCGACCCCGAAGAGTTTAAGTCCGTCTTTGATTCCGACTATCATATTACCACCCTATCTCGTACGCGCTCTTGGGCGCGTCGTTTTTATAGATTTCGGCAATCTCCCCGCTGTTCATTTTGATGACGGTATCGGCTACTTCCGCAAGGTTCGTGTTATGCGTGACCATGACCGCCGTAAAGCCCCTTTCTTTTTGCAGGCGGCAGATATAGTCGACGACCGCGCGCCCCGTCTTTTCGTCGAGCGCGCCCGTCGGCTCGTCCAAGAAGAGCACTTCGGGATTCTTTGCAAGCGCACGCGCAATGGATACGCGCTGCTGCTCCCCGCCCGAGAGCTCGGCGGGAAATTTCCGCTTCTTGTCCCCGAGCTCTACCGCGTCGATAAACTGAGAAAACTCTTTATTCTTCGCAAGGTCTGCGCCGAGTTTTACGTTCTTTTCCACCGTAAGGTGCGGCAGAAGAAAATACTGCTGAAAGACGAAAGCTACTTTTCTTCTTCGAAAGTCGGTGCGCTGTTTATCCGTCATAGAGGTCAGCTCCTCGCCCGCGCAGAACACTTTTCCGCTATCGGGCGATTCCAAGCCGGAGAGTACCGAAAGAAGCGTCGATTTTCCCGAACCGCTCGCGCCCAATATGACGCACAGTCCCCCTTTGATTTCGAGGGAAATATCTTTGAGAACCTCCGTCACCGTCTTTCCGTTCGTATACGATTTTACGATATTTTCCGCCTTGATCATTTGCTCTCCTCCCGTTTGATTTTTCCGATGATTCCCGCGCCGACCTCCGCAAGCATTCTATCAATCTGCTCCTGCGTAAAGGTGCAGATTTTAGTTGCGATCGCAACGGCAATGCCGTGCGAATACAACCATAAATGCAGATACACCCGCGCCGCCGCCTCGCGGTTAAGCCCGTACTGCTTTTCAACGGTTTCTAATATTTTTTCGTTATAATCGTCGATCTGTTCCAAAACCTTTTCGGGGCTGGGCACGTCGCTCTTCTCCTTCATAAAGAGAAGCTGAAAGAGCTTTGGCTCGTCCGAGGCAAAGCGGATATACCCCGTACCCGAACCCTTGAATGCGTTCGCTCCGCTCATGCCCTCGTCCTCGTATTTTTCATACAGCCGCTTCGCCCTTTTCATGACCTCCGCCTGCACCTCCTCCATGCTTTTGAACACGGTAAAGATGGGGCGCGCGGAGCTTTTCAGTTTTGCTCCCAACGACCTTGCGGTAAGTATTTCGAACCCGTCGCGCCGCACCATTTCAAACGCGGCATCGATAATTTCCTCTCTCGTAAATTTTGCTTTCGGCGGCATTTTCGTTCTCCTTTCAATTCGTTCTAAAACACTTGTTTTAGATTATAGCAAAAGAATACCGCTCTGTCAAGTATTCAGAGCGGTTATTTTTAATAGAGTATCTGCGCATCGTCGGGAAGGGTGAGTATCGTGGAATTGTCGCCGCGGACGGTGAACTTCTCCTCGTCCCAAGTGGAATGCGGAACGCAGTAGATACGCTTGTCCTTCCACCTGCCTTTGATTTCCTGCGTGAACACTCTGTCGTGCAAAATCTTTTGCAGTAGGCCGCGGTTGAGCTCCACGATCGCCGCCCCGAAGCCTTCGGCAAAGCAGTCCATAATGCCGCTTCTGATACGCATTTCCATAAAGGTATCCGAGAGAACGTAGCCGCCCCTGCAATGCGGGCAGGACTTTAAAAGGAAAGCAAGCAAATCATTATGCGTGCGCTTGCGCGTAAACAGAGTCACGCATACGTCGTCCATGGGATAGACGCGGGTCTTGGTCTTGTCTTCGCTGAGTGCTTTTTGCAGCTCCTCCTCGACAGCCGTGCGGTGCTTCTCGTCCTGCATATCGATGAAGTCTACCGCAACGATCCCGCCGATGTTGCGAAGGCGCACGAGACGGGCGATCTCCCGCGCGGCTAAGAGATTGGTTTCGAATACGGTCGTTTCTAAATCGTCTTTGCCCGTGAAGCTTCCCGTATTCACGTCGATAACCGTCATCGCCTCCGTGCGCTCGATGACAAGATACCCCCCATTTTCGAGGTCGGCGCGCGGAACGGTCAGATTATAAATCTGTTCCGAAAGTCCGAACTTTCTGAAAAGCTGCCGCTCGCCCGTGTACAGCTCGACCTTTTTTTCGTCGAGGTCGGGACGAATCTTTGCAAGGCGCAAAACGCGCTCGTATAGCTCTCTGTCCCCCACGTAAATGCGGTTGACCTCCCCGCCGAGGGAGTCGCGCATAATTTTCAAGGGTAGGTCGAATTCCCGATACACGCACGCGCCGACGGGCGACGAGGCGGCTGTTTCCAAGGTCATGCGGTAAATGCGTTTAAGGTATTCCGCTTCCGTCTTTAAGCGGCGGCGCGTGGCGTCCTGTGCCGCCGTTCTTACGATGTAGCCCTCGTCACCGTCGATCAATTTTCCGACTTCCTTTAAAAGGGTGGCGCGAAGCTCCTCGTCAAGCAGCTTTCTCGAAATTCCCAGAAAACGGCTGTTCGGAAGATAGATGAGCGACTTTCCCACAAAGGAAAGATCGCGCGTGACCTTCGCCCCCTTACTGCCGCGGGCGGGCTTTACGACCTGCACTAAAATTTCGTCCCCTTCCTTTAAGGGGGTCGTCGGGGAAACGGCTTCCCCGCCGCCGTCGTAGCTTGAAATGATCGCCGCGCGTTCATAGAGAGGCAGATAGCAATTGCGCTCCATGCCGCAGTCGACGAACGCCGCCTGCATTCCGTCGACGACGTTTTTGACCTTGCCTTTATAAATATTCCCGAGATCGTCGCCCGCCGCTTCGTTTTCGACGGCGGCGTCTTTTAAGATTCCGTCCTCGGCGTACGCCACGATTTGCTCGCCGCAGAAGCGGTCGAAAAACCATTCCTTCTTCATGCGTTAGGGTCTCCGCAAAAATCTCGTTGATTATTTTAACATAACCGAAAACATTTTTCAAGCCCCTTTTATAAATTCCGTTAAACAATTTCGAAGCGGCGTTTGGTAGTCGAATTTTTCGAGTGCGTCGATATATTCCGTTTCGGAGAGCTCTCCCAAAAACTCTTCCCCGTCGTACAGGACGAACACCACGAACCTGTCCTCGCGCAAGAAGCGCAAGCCCTCTTTCAAAGCGCAGGAAGCGGAGATCGCAACGCGCTTTTCCTCTATGCCGCGCGCGAAGCTCTTCTTGTGCGAAAATTTAAGCCGCGCGTACCTTCCCCCGCCGAACACGCCCGCCGCAAGAAGAAAGGCAAAGACGAGCGCGGAGAAGTTGGGAATCCCGAAACAGGAATAAATAAAGTAGCCCAAGATTCCCGCGGAGATCAAGAAGGTCAGGCATTTCAAAACGGTCGGGGTGCGGTTTTTGAAGAGCGGTCGAAGCGCGATTCCCAGAATTCTGCCTCCGTCGAGGGGATAGGCAGGCAAAAGGTTTACGAAGAAAAGCGAAAAGGAAACGGTTGCCGCCGACTCGGTGAAGGGGTACGTATCGGGAAAGAACCACCAAAGCGCGGCAAAGCCGACCGCCGTCAAAAGGTTTACGAGCGGTCCCGCAAGCGCCACGAAAAATTCTTCCTTGGGCGTGAGCCCCGTAATATCTCCCGATATGACCGCGCCGTAGGGCATGAGCACGATCTTATCGAGGCGGAAGCCGTACCGCCGTGCCGCGAACGCGTGCGCGCATTCGTGCTCGATCGCCGCAAGGCAGGCGCTTAAAAAAGCAAGAAGGCCGCCCGTGAACGCCGACAGAATTCCCACGAGGAAAAACAGAGGGTGAACGGATAGCCTTCCCGCAAAAGAAACGCCCCTTTTTTTAGGCGCGTTTCCTTTTTTCGTCCGATTGCTTTTCAAAAAGCGCATTTCAGATCCAAGCGAGCTTGTTGTTTTCTGCGCTGTAACAGGAAAGAAGTTTGTCGCCCGAATACATCATCACGTTCACCGCACCGTCGCCGTCCGTATAGCCGATGGGAAGCGTATTCATAACTTTGTCCCCTTCCGCAAGATATACGGTGTCGAGACCGCTGATGATCGTGGAGAACTTTTCGGAATGCTTGATTTCTACGGTGTAACCCGTATCCTTGGCGCCGTTCACTTTTTTGACCGTGCCGCTTGCAGGGGAATACACGCTGCAATTTGCCGTGAAGGAGAGCACGCCCGTTTCCGAAACGGTGAGCGCCGTGTCCACGGTGTCGTTCACAACGGGGGTCAATTTAAAGTCGGAATACTCGCGCGTGTCCGCCGCCGACGCATTATTGCCTTGGAAAAGCCCGCGCACGAAGGTATTGATTGCGCTGTTCGTCATAAAGATATTCGTGAAGAATATCACGGCGCACAGTCCCACTACCGCCGCAAGCTCTCCGATTAGAAGCTTCTTTGCCCACGGCTTTTTTGCCTTTTTGGGCTTTTCACTGCGCGCGATCTGTTTGCTTTCGGCAAAGTTCGGATCGATTGCTTCCGCCTCGGTCGCGGGTTCTTCTTCGGGCGCGCCCTCCATGCGCTCGTTCACTTCGGCAACGAGCTGTTCGCTCAAATCACCGTTCTCTGTTTGCTGACGGGGCTTTCTGCTTTCCCTCTTGCGCACCGTCACCGTTTCCACCGGAATTTCAAGCATTTCGGCGTAATCGATTTCGTCATCCATATTCACACCTCTTAAATAATCGTTTTTGACAGGTCGTCCCCATCTGCACTTTACTGTATGCGGACAAAGTCCCTTTTAGAAGAAAAATTTGCCGTCGAACGAACTCGACGACAAATATATTTTGTCGAATTTATAAAAGTTTTTCGTGAGGTCGTTTACCGTTCTATAATTTCCCACTTCTCGTCCGTTTTGAGCAATTCGTCCGCGCTCACTCCGAGCGCGATACACAGAAGCGCAAACTCCGAAAGCCGCGGCGCGCTCTTCCCTTTTAGCAGATTTAAAAGCCTGCAATTACTGATTCCCACCGCGTTTTGAATATGAGAATAATATATTCCCTTTTCTTTTTTGATTTTACACATTCGTTGTGCTACAATTTTATAGTTCATTTTCTTGCCACAGTTGTGGTATTATTATAACTCTCGTTTTGTGGCGTGTCAAGTATTTTGCCACAATTGTGGTAAAATACTGTTATGGAAAAATTTTACGAACGTTTGAAGGAAT
The DNA here is from genome assembly GCA_014804975.1 of Clostridia bacterium. Taxonomy (GTDB): domain Bacteria; phylum Bacillota; class Clostridia; order Christensenellales; family Borkfalkiaceae; genus Gallimonas. The sequence continues at coordinate 12,321 of JAAUYT010000024.1, read as the reverse complement.
TAAGAATAGAAAAGGGTCTTACGCAAGCACAACTTGCAGAAGAAACGGGATTAAGCCGAAGTGCTATCGGTTTTTGGGAAAACGGCGAACGAATTCCTCTCGCATCGGTTATAATTACTCTTGCAAAATACTTTAACGTATCGACAGATTACTTACTCGGCGTCATAGACTAAAATAAAAGCCCCGCGCAATGCGCGGGGCCCTTTTTATTTAATACATTCAATCAATATATCAACCGCTTTTAATACTTCCTCTTCCGTCGTCTCCTTTCCGAAGGAAAACCGAACGCCGTGCTTGGCTTCCCGTTCGCTCTTTCCCATTGCAAGCATGACGTGCGAGGGAAGCGCCGAGTGGCTCGAACAAGCCGCCCCGCCCGAAACGCACAGCCCTGCCAAATCTAATTTTGCAAGCAGAGAATCGGGCGCGTTCTGAAAGGTCAAGTGTGAAATACTCGGTATTCTGTTTTCGCCGTCCACACTCACGCCTTTCCCGAACGCCGCTTTGACCTTTTCCTCGAACAAATCGCGCAGTGCCGTGATATGCGCCGCGTATCTTTGTCGTTCCCTCTGCGCCTTTTCAAGCGCGACCGCAAAGCCGACGATTCCCGCAACGTTCAGGGTGCCGCCCCTTAAAGCGCGCTCCTGTTCGCCGCCTGCGATCATGGGACTGATCTTTACACCCTTCTTTACGACGAGCGCGCCCGTGCCCTTGGGCGCGTTGATTTTATGCCCCGAAAGAGCGACCGCGCCGCACAATTTTGTGATCTCTTTCAAATCGAGAAGCGCCGCCTGCACGCAGTCGGAAAATAATACGATTCCTTTTTCCTTACAGATTTCGGAAATTTCTTTCAACGGCTGAATCGTTCCCGTTTCGTTGTTCGCCGCCATAACGCACACGAGCCCCGTATCGGGCGTGAGCGCAGTGCGCACCGCTTCGGGCGTAACCGTGCCGCCCGCAGTTGCGGGAATCAAATCAAAGCCGCCTTCGCGGAGCTTCGCGCCCTCCAACACCGCCGCGTGCTCCACCGAGGAAACGGCGGCTCTTCCCTTTGCAAGACAGCGTACCGCCCAATTATCCGCTTCCGTCCCGCCCGAGGTGAAGTACACTTCGAGAGGGTTCACGTCGAGCACTTCCGCCACCTTCGCCCGCGCCTTAGCGACGGCGTGCGCCGCCGCCCGTCCCGCGGCGTGCGTGGAATCGGGGTTTCCGAAATTGCTTTTAAGGTAAGGCAGCATCGCTTCGAGCACGTCCCCGTCTACGGGAGTGGTCGCCGCATAATCGAGATAAATCATTTACCTGAGCTCCGCGCCAAGCTTGGCTTTGAGCGCGCCGAGAATCTTTTTAAAGTAGCCGTCCACCGTTTCGGGCGCAAGCGCCTTATCAGCTTCCGCCGCAAAGGTCAGGCGGAACGCCATACTCTTTTTGTTCTTGCCCACTTGCAGTCCGCGGTACACGTCGAAGAGCTCCGCTTTTTTGACTGCCTTGACGGCGTGCAAAATGCACTCCTCCGCCTCAGCACAGGTCACGCTCTCCTCTACCGTGAACGCGATGTCGCGCGTCGTATCGGGGAAGGCGGGCAGGGGCTGCACGCGGAGCGGCTTTTTTGCAGGAAGCGCTTCATAGTCGAGTTCGAGAAGGCAGGGCGCCTTTTCGAGTGCAAGCTCTTCGCAAATCGAGGGGTGCAGTTCACCGATCCAGCCGATCTTTTTATCGCCCAAAAGAATCGCCGCAGAGATTCCGGGGTGCAGGAAGGGCTTTGCTTCCTTCTCGAATTTGAGAGTGAAGCCCATTGCTTCGGCTACCCCTTCGAGTGCGCCCTTCAAATCGAAGAAGCCGCCGCCCCATTCCGCCATCACAAGGCGGGTCTTTTCTTCGGGAAGTTCTTTGAGCGGGAGCTCTTTTGCAACGTACACTTTTGCAAGCTCGAAGAGCCGTCCCTCCGTGTTGCCGCGTCTAACGTTTCTTACGACGTTATCGAGCATGGACGGCGCAAGGAAGGTGCGCATGACCGACAAGTCTTCGCCGATCGGGTTGAGGATTTTAACCGCCCTGCGTTCGGGCGCGTCCTCTTCAAGACGGAAGAGGTTGAACGATTTGGGGGAATAGAAGGAGTAGTTGCACGCCTCATAGAAGCCCTCTTCTTTAAGCGCGTTTTTAAGCGCAAGCTCCTGCTTTTGCTCCGCAGTATAACCCCCGCGCGTCACCCGCGCTTTGTTTAAGAAGGTGGACTCGATGTGCTCGTAGCCGTACATTCTGATGACCTCTTCGGCAAGGTCGGGATAGCCGTCCACGTCCTCGCGCCAGAGCGGAACTTCCGCCGTGAGCGTTCCTCCCGCTTGCTTGACCGTGAAGCCGAGGCGGGTGAGAATTTCATTCACTTCCTTTTCGGGAACTTTGATGCCCAAGAGCGCGTTGATTTTTTCGTACTCCGTTTGCACGGTCTTGGGCGCAAGCGGCGTTTTTAACGAGTCCGTGCGGTACGAAGTGACCTTACCCGCGCCGAGCTCCTGAACAAGGTGCAGCGCTCTGTCGAGCGCAACCGCAGTCGTATATGCGTCCACGCCCTTTTCAAACCGTGCCGAGGAATCGCTGCGAATGCCTAATGAACGCGAAGTCTTTCTTACGCTGTCGCGCGCGAACTTCGCCGCCTCGAAGAACACCGCCTTGGTGTCCTCCTTGATTTCGCTGTTCAAGCCGCCCATGACGCCCGCAAGCGCGACCCCCCTTTCGCCGTCGGCAATGAGAAGGTTTGATTCGTTCAGGGTAAATTCCTTTTCGTCGAGCGTGGTGATTTTTTCGCCCTTCTTCGCGCGGCGCACGACGATCTTGCCGCCCTTTAAGAAGTTATAGTCGAACGCGTGCATGGGCTGTCCCATTTCGAGAAGCACGTAGTTCGTGATATCGACGATATTCGAAACGGAGCGCAGACCGCACAGCGCCAAACGGCGGCGCATCGTGCGCGGAGAGGTGTCGATCTTCACTTCGTCAACGCAGTGCCCGATATAGCGCGGGCAGAGTGCGGGTTCTTTGACTTCAACCGTGATTTTCTTATCCGTGGGCACGGTCTTATAGGTGCAGTCGGGTGCTTTGATCGGCGTGTTGAGTACCGCCGCCACTTCGCGCGCGATCCCGAAAATGCACTGACAGTCGGGACGGTTCGCGGTGATCGCGATATCGAAGAGGTAATCGTCGATCCCGACTACGGGGCGGATATCCACGCCGAGGGGCGTATCGTTATCGAGTATGAGAATGCCGTTGACTTCCGCACCCTCGTAGAAATCGTTGTTGATTCCGAGCTCCTCGCCCGAACAGAACATACCCTCGGAAGTGACCCCGCGGAGCTTGCCCGTCTTGATTTTCTGAACCCCTCCTTCGTGCTTGACGGTGGAGTTATCGAGCGCAATGGGAACGATCGCACCCGCGAAAATATTCGTTGCCGCGGTCACGATCTGCTTTTCTCCGTGCGCGCCGCAGTCCACCTTGCACACCGTCAGACGGTCTGCGTCGGGGTGCTTTTCGGTCGAGAGAATTTTTCCCGTGACGACGTTCTCCACGTCCTTCCCGAGATAGGTGAGCTCTTCCACCTCAAACCCGCAGGAGAAGAGTTTTTCTTGCAGCTCTTCCGCAGTGACCTTTATATCTACGTATTCTTTTAACCAGCTTAAAGGCGCTATCATGTTAGTTTTCCTCCTTGAACTGACCGAGGAAACGGGTGTCATTCTCGGTAAGAAGTTTAATGTTGTTGATTCCGTATTTGAGCATGGCGATACGCTCCACGCCCATGCCGAACGCAAAGCCCGTGTACTTGTCGGGGTCTATGCCGCAGTTTTCGAGCACGCGGCGATTGACCATGCCCGCGCCCAAAACCTCGATCCAGCCCGTGCCTTTGCACAGCGAACACCCCTTGCCGCCGCACGCCGCACAGGATACGTCCACCTCGACGGAGGGCTCCGTAAAGGGGAAGTACGAAGGGCGCAGGCGCGTCTTACTCGTCTTGGAGAACATGACGCGCGCGAACTCGTCGAGCATTCCTTTGAGATCGCACAGCGTGATATGATCGTCCACGACAAGCCCTTCCATCTGGTGGAACATGGGCGAGTGCGTCGCGTCGTCGTCCGAACGGAACACTCTGCCGGGGGAAAGCATTTTAATGGGCGGCTGCTTCTTTTCCATGAGCCGTATCTGCCCCGCGCTCGTCTGCGTGCGAAGTAAGAATTTATCGTTCAGATAGAAGGTGTCCTGCATATCGCGGGCGGGGTGATCTTCGGGCGTGTTGAGCGCGGTGAAGTTGTAATAGTCCGTCTCGATTTCAGGCCCCTCGAAAATCTCGAAGCCCATGCCCGCAAAGATATCGATAAGCTCCGCCTTCACGAGAGAAACGGGGTGCAACGCGCCCGCTTTTCTGCGCTTGCCGGGCATCGTCACATCGACGTTCTCTTCGGCGATCTTCTTTTCGAGCTCGCGCTTTTTCAGCTTCTCCTCGAACGCAGCGAACTCCTCTTCGAGCCTGTCGCGGATCGCGTTGACCTTCTTCCCGAAGGAAGGGCGCTTTTCGGGCGGCACGTCCTTCATACGCTTCATAAAGTTCATTACGATTCCCATGCGCCCCAAAAAGCGCATTTTCTTTTCGTAAAGAACGCGGCTCGATTCCGCTTCTTCCGCTTCTTTGATTGCCTCTTTGAGGACTTCGTCTAATTCTTTCTCGTCGTCCATAACTCTCTCCTTGACTTAAAAATAAAACCCCGTGCTTTAAGCACAGGGCGAAAATTTCCGCGGTACCACCTGTTTTCGCGCATAACAAAATGCGCCTTATTTACTCTTTTACGCAAGAGATACGGCTCCGCTTAAAGTTCGTTTCGGCGGGCGGCTCGCGGGGGAATACCGGAATTCGTTCTTTGAAGAGCCTTTCAGCCGCGAGCTCTCCTCTCTGAAAAGAAACTTATCTATCCGTCTCTTCCGCATCATTGCCTTTTGCTTTATTATAATTTGTTTTTTCTTTGTTGTCAAACGGTTTTCACAAAAAAATAAAATCGGCAACCCTTTTAAACGGTTTGCCGATTTTCTTGGAGGCGCCACCCGGATTTGAACCGGGGAATCAGGGTTTTGCAGACCCACGCCTTACCACTTGGCTATGGCGCCAAAAAAATAGTGCGTTTAGTTTACGATTGGAGCGGGAAACGAGACTCGAACCCGCGACATTCACCTTGGCAAGGTGACGCTCTACCACTGAGCTATTCCCGCATAAAAAACTATCCGCACTATTCTATTGGTGGAAGTTATAGGGATCGAACCTATGACCCTCTGCTTGTAAGGCAGATGCTCTCCCAGCTGAGCTAAACTTCCAACTTGCTTGAATAATATAGCATATTCACGGGAAGAAATCAAGCGATTTTATTATCTTTCAAAAACTTTTTCAAAAAAGTTTTCTTTTGATAGTATGCTCTATCCCGAAATAAAGTTACCGCCGACCCCAAAGGGACGGCGGCTGTTCTAAAAATCTTAATAAACGCTGACTTGTTTTTTGTCCTTTCCCAAGCGCTCGTATTTTACCACGCCGTCTTTGAGTGCGAAGAGCGTATCGTCTCCGCCGATGCCGACGTTGTTACCGGGGTGGATCTTCGTGCCTCTCTGACGGACGAGAATGCTTCCCGCAAGAACGGCTTGCCCGTCCTGACGCTTTACGCCAAGGCGTTTTGCATTACTGTCTCTTCCGTTGTGAGAGGAACCCGTTCCCTTTTTATGAGCGAATAAACCGAGAAAAATCATAATATCATCTCCTTATTCTTAGTTTCGGGCGAAATCGCCCCGTGCGGTCAAAGAGTAATCTTTTCGATCTTTACCGCGGTAAACGGTTGACGGTGACCTTGCTTCTTGCGCTCGTTCTTCTTCGGCTTGTATTTGAATACAATGATCTTTTTGAACTTGTCCTGCGCTTCCACTTTTGCCGTAACCTTGGCGTTTTTGAGGTCCTTGCCGACCTTCACGCCCTTGTCGTCACTAACCATAACGACGTTAAAGGTAACTTCCGCGCCTACTTCCGCGGGGAGCTTTTCCACTTTGAGAACGTCGCCCTCGGAAACCTTATACTGCTTTCCGCCGTTTTCGATGATTGCGTACATTCGTTTTTTACCTCCTTTCGGTCTCGCAAGCTGCTTAGGCGATCCCCCTTTTCGGGAATACTTTTCTTATTGCCCGTTCTTAGCGGCTAAATTAATTTATCACAGCGGATAAAAAAAGTCAAGCGGTTTTCAATGCGATTTGCATACATTTTACAATTCGTTTCATACTGAAAGCAAGGAGATCATTATGGAAGAAATCAAAAAGAGCGAAGAAGTGCTTGCGGAAGTTCACAGAAACTGCCAGCTCGCGTTGCAGTCCATTTCGGATATCTTACCCGAAGTAGACGACACCGCAGTCAAGGAAGAGCTTTTGCGCCAGCACGAGGAATACGAAAGAATCGGCTCGAAAGCCGCCATTCTTGCAAAGGATAAGAACGTAGAGCTTAAAAACCCCGGTCCTATCAAAAAGGCTATGATGTGGACGAGCATTAAAGTCAATACCATGAAGGACGACTCCCGCGCACACATTGCGGAGATGATGGTGCAGGGTACGGTCATGGGCATTACGGCGCTCAAAACGACCATTTCTCAGATGAGCGAAAACTACGCCGACCGCGAAATCAAAGACCTTGCCGAAGAGCTTCTTCACACGGAAGAGGGCTTTGAAAAGAGTTGGAAATCTTTGATTGCATAAAATTACGAAAGATAGAATGTGCGCCCGTTCCGTTGAACGGGCGCAGATTTTTTATTCCTTTACGATTCCCCTATCAAACAATATATCCGAAAGCGCACCTAAGGTTTTGGGCGGAAGCGTTTCGCCGCGCGCACCCTCTTCGATACCCGTCGCCCGCAAAACTTCTTTGGCGGTTTCGCGGGTCAAACGGAAGGCGTTCACAAGATTGTTTTCAAGCGTCTTTCTGCGGCTCAAAAAGGCGCAGCGCACCGCGGCTTTATACGCCTTTGCGCTCTTTACTTCGAACCCGCCTTTTGTAAAGTCCACCTTCACGACTGCCGAGTCCACGTTGGGGCGGGGCGTGAACATATTCCGCGGAACTTTACGCAAAACTTGCGTCTCTCCCCTTTGCGCAAGCGCCGCCGTGATCGCGCCGTAGTCCGCGGTGTTCGCGTTCGCCGCAAGCCGAAGCGCGACCTCCTCCTGCACCATGACGGTGAGGCTTAAACACTTCTTCGCCTCCTCCGCAAAGCGCATGATGAGCGGGGTCGTGATATAGTACGGAAGATTCGCCACGACCGAATATTCGCCGAGCTCTTCCTCTAATTTTTGCAGATTCTCTTTCTCGAAATCGCGGAACACGACTTCTACGTTTTCAAGCCCCGCAAGGCTCTCTTCGAGGACGGGCTTTAAGTCCTTATCGATTTCGTAGGACACGACGCGCTTCGCCTTTTGAGCAAGCGCACGCGTGAGTGCGCCCGCGCCCGTACCGATTTCGAGCACCGTGCTCGTATCGGTGACATTCGCGTCCGCAACGATTGCGCGCAATAAATTCGTATCGCTTAAAAAGTTCTGCCCGAACTTCTTCTTAAACCCGAAGCCGTGTTTATAGAGAATATCTTCCATGATTTTCCTCAATTATTTTCGCGCAAATGCACATACTGATATCAGAAAGGCGGAACGCTTTTCATACAAAAGAACAAGAGGACCGCGTTTCTCCTTCGGGAGAAAAGCGGTTCTCCGACTTTTTATTTAATTTTCGGGAATAGTCTTTCGGCGTTCTCTTCGATTTGCGCCGCAAGCGCTTCTTTCTCTACGCCCCTTATTTCCGCAAGTCGAGCTACAATCACGGGAATATTCGCAGGGCTATTTTTTTCGCCGCGGAAGGGACTTAAATAGGGGCTGTCCGTTTCGGAAAGAATTCTGTCTTGCGGACAAATTTCTACGCTTTCCCACACCTTTTTCGCGTTCTTAAAGCACGCTACCCCGCCGAACGAGAAATACGCCCCGAACCGCAGAAAGCTATCCAGATTTTCTTTGCCGTAGGAATAGCAGTGCAACAAAATTCCGTTTTTCAAATACCGTTCGCAGTTTTTTAAAATCGCAAGCGTATCGGCGCACGCGTCGCGCGAATGTATCTGAACGGGCAAGCCCTCCTCATAAGCAAGGGCAATCTGCCCTTCGAACGCGCTGCGCTGTTTTTCTTTATCCGTATCCTCGTAGTGGTAGTCGAGCCCTATTTCTCCGACCGCCACGCACTTTTTATCTTTGCAAAGCTCTTTGAGCGATTCTATCATCTCCTTGCCGAAGCCGTCCGTTACGGAAGGGTGCACGCCCGCCGTAAAGAACGCGCCCGCGTGGGTCTTACAAAAATCGCGGTGTATACGGGTATGCGCTACGTTATCCCCTGCAAGAATTACGCGCCTCACGCCCGCGCTTTGAATTTTATCCCACTCTTCGGGAAAGGTATAACCCTCGTCCACAAAGTGTGCGTGTACGTCTATCATCTCACTGAACCGCCGCTTTCCATTGCCTTTTCGGGAGATACCAAAGCAAGGTTGCCGTGGGTATCTTCGGCGCACAGAATCATGCCCTCGGAGAGCACGCCGCGAAGCTTTACGGGCTTCAAGTTGGTGACGACGACTACCTTCTTTCCTACCATTTCTTCGGGGGAATAATACTTTGCAATGCCCGAAACGACGGAGCGAACCTCTTCGCCGATTTTGACCGTTTCGTGCAGGAGCTTATCGGAATTATCCACGCGCTCGCACGCGATCACTTCACCAACTTTGAGCTCGACTTTCGCGAAGTCGTCAATCGTAATTTCTTCCACCTTCTTTTCCTCCGTCTTGGGCTTCTCTGCTTTTTTTGCTTTCACAAGTCCCGCCACTTCCGCAAGCTCTTTTTTGATATCGATTCTCGGGAAGATGGGCGGAAGCTTTTCGATTTTCGTGCCCGCCTTCAAGCCGCCGAATTTAAGCTCGTCAAAGCCCGCGTCCGCGGAATAACCGAGGCTCTTTAAAATCGTCCCCGCCGCCCCCGTTAAGAACGGCCTTAACAAAATCGCGCAGATACGCACGGTTTCGGCAAGGTTATAGAGCACGGTGCCGAGGCGTTCCTTTTTGCTCTCGTCCTTTGCAAGGATCCAAGGCGTCGTTTCGTCGATATACTTATTCGCGCGGGACACGACCGCAAAGATTTCCGAAAGGGCTTCGGGCGCGTTGAGCCTTTCCATTGCGCTCTTGACTTTTCCGAACGCGCCTTCCGCCATAGATACGAGCTCGCCGTCCACTCCCTCGGCTTTACCGCGCTTCGGCAGCGTGCCGCCGAAGTACTGCCCGATCATTGCCGTGGTGCGGGAGACGAGGTTCCCTAAATCGTTTGCAAGGTCGGAGTTGATACGGCTTAAAAGCTTTTCGTTCGTGTATTCGCCATCGCTGCCGAAGGGAATTTCGCGCAAAAGGAAATAACGCACCGCGTCCGAGCCGTAGCGTTTTACCAGCTCGTACGGGTCGGTAAGCTCGCTCTTGACTGCGTCCTGCTTGCTCTTCGAGAGCTTGTCGCCGCCGATCAAAAGCCAACCGTGTCCGTAGATTTGTTTGGGAACGGGAAGCCCTAACGCCATTAAAATCGCGGGCCAGATAATGGCGTGGAAGCGCACGATCTCCTTGCCAACCAAATGCAGATCCGCCGCCCAGAACTTTTTGAAGAGCGCATCGTCCTCGCTCAAATACCCGAGCGCGGAGATATAGTTTGCAAGCGCGTCGATCCAGACATACGCGCAGTGCTTCTTGTCGAAGGGAAGAGGCACGCCCCACTTGACCGTCGTGCGGGATACGCACAGATCGTTGAGCCCCGGTTTTAAAAAGTTATTCACCATTTCGTTGATACGCGATTTGGGCTGTAAGAATTCGGGGTTGTCCTCGTAGAGTTTGAGAATGCGGGGCGCGTATTTGGAGAGACGGAAGAAATAGCTCTCCTCCTTTTGAAGGGTGACCTCTCTGCCGCAGTCGGGGCATTTGCCGTTTACAAGCTGCGCTTCCGTCCACATACTCTCGCACGGCGTGCAGTAATAGCCGCTGTATTCCGACTTGTAGATATCGCCGCTTTTAAAAAGCTTTTCGTAAATTTTTTGCACGCACTTTTCATGGCCCTGATCGGTCGTGCGGATAAAGCGGTCGTAGGAAATATCGAGGAGCTTCCACATATCTTTGAGCTCGGCAACGAGCGGATCGATAAACTGCAAGGGCGTGATGCCGCGCTTTGCCGCCTCTTTCTCGACCTTCTGACCGTGCTCGTCCGTGCCCGTGAGAAAGAACACTTCCTCGCCGAGCATCTTATGAAAGCGCGCGAGCGCGTCACAGATGACCGTCGTATAGCAGTGCCCGATATGCCAATTCCCGCTCGGGTAATAGATGGGAGTCGTAATGTAGTACTTCTTTTTCATGCTTCAACCTCTTTTCCGATATTATAGCGCAACAAGCGCAAAAAGTAAATTTATTTTCTTGTATCATTCGCGTTTTTTATTGTCAAATAAAATAATCGGAATAATGGGGACAAGCCACTTCATATAATCGGATATGAACGCCGTTTTTACACTCGTATTTCTTGCCTCGGCGGGGCTGTGTCTTGCGATGAATCCCGACGAATTTTTAAACGCGCTCCTCTCTGGCGGACAGAAGGCGGTGACCGTCTCCGTATCGCTCATTGCCGTGTACTGCGTGTGGCTTGCCTTCTTTCACGTGCTCAAAGACAGCGGGCTCTCGGACAAGCTCACCCGCCTCTTTTATCCCCTTTCAAAGCGCCTCTTCCGCTCGGACGATAAGGAAGCTTTATATCTTGCGACCTCGAATCTGACCGCAAACTTTTTGGGACTTCCCGGCGCGCCCACGCCGCTCGGCATTAAAGCGGTGGAAAAATTCCACGCCGCAAAGAACCGCTACGCCGCCGATATGCTCTTCGTGTTAAACGCCACAAGCCTGCAACTTATCCCAACGACGGTGATCGCGCTCCGTGCCTCGTTCGGCTCCGCTTCCCCTGCCGATATCCTTCTTCCCACCCTTTTGGCGACGATCCTTTCCACTCTTTTGGGTGCGCTCCTCGTCATGCTCACATCAAGACGGAAGAGGAAAAAGAAATGAAATATTTTGCGTTCGTCATTCCCGTTCTCTTTCTTGCGGTCTTTATCTTTGCGCTCGTTAAAAAGGTCAAGCTGTACGATTCGTTCACGGCGGGCGTGAAGGAAGCGCTTCCCCTTGCCTTTTCTATTTTCCCCTATATCGCGGCGATCCTTATGCTTTCCGAGCTCTTCGAAAAGAGCGGGCTTTCGGATATGATCACTTCCTTTCTTTCCCCCGTCTTCCGCTTTTTGGGAGTCCCGCCCGAAATCTCGAAGCTCGTTTTAATCAAGCCATTTTCGGGAAGCGGCTCGACCGCGCTTTTGAGCGATATCCTCTCCACCTACGGCGCGGACAGCTTTATAGGACGGTGCGCTTGCGTTTCGTACGGTTCGAGCGAGACGGTTTTTTATATCTCCGCGGTGTATTTTGCGAACGTGAAAGATAAAAAGCTTTTAAAGCCCGTCATTATCTCTTTGATTGCAAACTTCCTGACCGTCGTATTCGGGTGCTTTATTTGTCGGTTTTTGTAAAAACAATCATTCGATTGATAGAATGTATCAAGTTTTGTAATCTTTTTTATATATAAAAATTTTTTAAAAAATTTTATGAAAATATTTGCGGTTTCCGTACGGGCGGGCTATAATAGAATCACAAATTGATTCGCTCATAATTTTCCCCCTTATCATATGGAAACCCTCCGAGGCTGTGCTTCGGGGGGTTTCCGTTTTATGCGATAAATAAAAATTCCGCTCTCACTGAGCGGAATTTTCCGTTTCTTTCTTTTTCCGTCTTTTTAGCTTTAACCGCGTATCCACGCCCACGCGGATATTTTCCCCTTCCAAAAACGCAAGCAAAATGGAATAGATGATCGCAGGCCCGAACCCGAAAATATGCACGTCCATCATACAGGTAAGGAGCAGCACGGCAACGGTCAGCGCGATACAAGTCTTTTCCACCGTGGGGTGACGGAAGAGCGCAATGCAGGTCTGCACGCGGTGGAAGCCGTAAGCAATCAGCCCGAAGAGCCCCAAGCTCCCCAACAGCTGCAACACGGTATTGTGCGCCTTGAAATAGTTGAGGAAGGAAAACTTTTTCTCCCAATGATTGCCGCCCCAGCCCGCACCGAATGCGGGGTATTTGCAAAAATATCCCCATGCCTCGGGGAATTCTCCCTTGAATCTTCCGTTAT
>JAAUYT010000023.1 GCA_014804975.1 Clostridia bacterium | reverse complement strand
TTACGTAGATATCGCAGTAAGCGGCAAGCTTCTTGCAGAATTCTTCTTCCTTCTTCTCTTCTTCCCAGTGGAAGCGGAGGTTTTCAAGGAGCACGCATTCGCCCTCTTTGAGCGCCGCAACCTTTGCCTGTGCGTCGGGGCCGACGACGTCGGAAGCGAACGTGACTTTTCCGCCGAGGAGCTCGTTCAAACGCTTTGCAACGGGGGCAAGCGTGAGCTTCGCGGGCTCCGTCGCCTTTGCTTTTTCGATGATAGCTTCCGCAGTGGTTTCGCCTGCTTCGACCTTCTTCTTATCCTTCTTGTTGAGCTTTACTTCGTCCGAGAAAATCGAGTGGGGCTTGCCCATGTGCGAGCAGAGGACGACCTTTGCGCCCTTATCCATGAGGTACTTAATGGTGGGGAGCGCGCCGTTGATACGGTTTTCGTCGGTGATGACGCCGTTCACGATCGGCACGTTGAAGTCGCAGCGCACCAAAACGCGCTTGCCCTTTAAGCATCTTAAATCTTTTACGGTCTTTTTGTTCATAAAAAAATTCTCCTTAAATGAATTCCTGCAATATAATAATTCTTTTTCCAAAATTTGTCAATACTTTCAAGAGAGAAAGAATAGTATAAATATTACGCTTTTTTTAAGTTTTTTATATTTAAAATGTTTGACAAAGATTTTTTCATTTGGTAAAATATGTTTTGTCCGTAATGGGCGATTTTTTCGTGTGCCCGAATGCGGAAACAGTGAGATTTCTTCCGACTGCTTGCAGTCGCTGAAATATTCCGGAATAAAACAAGGAGGAACAGAGAATGCCTACGATCAACCAGCTTATCAAAAAAGGCAGAGAACGCGAAGCGTTCAAGTCCAAGAGCCCTATTTTGGACAAGTGCCCGCAGAAGCGCGGCGTATGCCTTTCGGTAACGACGACCTCTCCCAAGAAGCCCAACTCGGCGCTTCGTAAAATCGCGAGAGTCCGCCTTACCAACAAGCAAGAAGGTACCGTTTACATTCCCGGCGAGGGTCACAACTTGCAGGAGCACAGCTCCGTTTTGATCCGCGGCGGAAGAGTAAAGGACCTGCCCGGCGTGCGGTATCATATCGTCCGCGGTGCGCTCGATACGGCGGGTGTTGCAAAACGCAAACAGTCCCGCAGCAAGTACGGCGCAAAACGCCCTAAGTAATTCACGAATTTTAGCTATTTCGTTCGTGAAAGACTCTGCTTTATTTCGGAATATTCGTCCGGAAGTCAGGCAGTATTCCCGAAAGGGGAGAAGGTTTTTGCCTATATAATAATGTATAGGTAAAATAGCTTAACAGGACGGGGAAACCTATTTCCCTCGCGGCGGCGTTACGCAAACAAAATTTTAATCGGAGGATACCAAAATGCCCAGAAGAGGTGGCGTTCCCAAAAGAGACGTTCTTCCCGATCCTATTTACAATAGCAAGGTCGTCACGAAGCTCATCAACCAAGTGATGCTCGACGGCGAAAAAAGCGTTGCTCAAAGGATCGTGTACGATGCGTTCACGATGATGGGAGAAAAATTAGGCTTAGACCCCATGGAAATCTTCACGAAAGCGATGAGCAACGTGATGCCTATGGTCGAAGTCAAGGCAAGGCGCGTGGGCGGTGCGAACTATCAGGTTCCCATCGAAATCAGACCCGAGCGCCGTCAGACGCTTGCGATCCGTTGGATCGTTGCGAACACGAGAAAGAGAAGCGAGCGCGAAATGAGCAAAAAGCTCGCTGCGGAGCTTATGGACGCGTATAACAATACCGGCGGTTCCGTAAAGAAGAAAGAAGACACGCACAGAATGGCAGAGGCGAACAAGGCGTTCGCGCACTTCCGTTTCTGATCGTAAGGAGAAAAGATTATGCCCAGAGAATACGACTTAAAACATACCCGTAACTTCGGAATCATGGCTCACATCGACGCGGGCAAGACCACGACGACGGAGCGTATTCTGTTCTACACGGGTAAAACGCATAAGCTCGGCGAAGTGCACGAAGGCGCTGCAACGATGGACTGGATGGTGCAGGAGCAGGAGCGCGGAATTACGATTACTTCCGCGGCTACGACCTGTATCTGGAAGGGTCACCGTTTCAACATCATCGATACGCCGGGTCACGTTGACTTCACGGTGGAAGTTGAGCGTTCTCTCCGCGTTTTGGACGGCGCGGTCGCAACCTTCTGCGCGAAGGGCGGCGTTGAGCCCCAGTCCGAAACCGTTTGGCGTCAGGCGGAAAACTACAAGGTTCCCCGCATTGCATACGTCAACAAAATGGATATCAACGGAGCAGACTTCTTCCGCGTAGAGAAGATGATCAGAGAGCGTTTGGGTGCAAACCCCGTTCCGATCGAGCTTCCCATCGGTAAAGAGGAAAACTTCCGCGGTATCATCGACCTTATCCGCATGGAAGCGGAGGTCTATTACGACGACCTCGGTAAAGATTTCAGAAAAGAGCCCATTCCCGCAGATATGCAGAAGCTTGCAGACGAATACCACGAGAAGCTCGTGGAGGCTGCGGCGGAAGCGAACGAAGAGCTCTTCATGAAGTGGGACGAGGACGGCGACCTTTCTGCCGAGGATATCATTGCAGGACTTCGTGAACGCTGCCTGAAATCGGAAGCGATTCCCATGCTCTGCGGTTCTTCCTATAAGAACAAGGGCGTGCAGTTCCTTCTCGACGCAGTTATCAACTTCCTGCCCAGCCCTCTCGACGTTGCACACGTTAAGGGTACAAACCCCAAGACGGGCGAAGAGGAAGTGAGAGAAACTTCCGACGAAGCTCCTTTCGCAGGACTTGCGTTCAAGATCGCGACCGACCCGTTCGTAGGCTCGCTTGCTTACTTCCGCGCTTATTCGGGCGTTTTGGAGGCAGGCTCCTACGTTTACAACTCCACCAAGGAAAAGAAGGAGCGCGTAGGACGTCTCGTTCAGATGCACTCCAACGAAAGAAAGGATATCGACTGCATTTATTCGGGCGACATCTGCGCGATCGTGGGCTTAAAGAACACGACGACGGGCGATACGCTCTGCGACGAAAAGCACCCGATCATTCTCGAAAAGATGGAATTCCCCGAACCCGTTATTCAGCTTTCGCTCGAACCCAAGACGAAAGCGGGACAGGAGAAGATGACGCTTGCGCTCATCAAGCTTGCGGAAGAGGATCCCACCTTCAAGACCTACACCGACAAAGAGACGGGGCAGACCATTATCGCCGGCATGGGCGAGCTGCACCTCGATATTATCGTAGACCGTCTGCTTCGCGAATTCCACGTGGAAGCAAACGTCGGCGCACCTCAGGTTGCATACCGCGAAACCTTCCGCAACGCAGTGGACGCAGAGGGTATGTACAAGCGTCAGTCGGGTGGTAAAGGTCAGTACGGTCACTGTAAGATTCACCTCATTCCTCAGGAACCCGGTCAGGGCTATGCGTTCGAGGATCTCACGGTTGGCGGCTCCATTCCCAAGGAATATATTCCCGCTATCGACAAGGGTATTCAGGAAGCAGCTAGAAACGGTTACCTTGCGGGCTACGAAATGGTGGACTTCAAAGTACAGGTTTACGACGGTAGCTATCACGAGGTCGACTCGTCCGAAATGGCGTTCAAGATCGCAGGCTCCATGGCGTTCAAGAACGGTATGGAAAAGGCGAAGCCCGTCCTTCTCGAACCCATCATGAAGGTGCAGATCATCACGCCCGAAGATTACTTCGGCGATTTGATGGGCAACGTTTCGGGACGCCGCGGTACCATTTTGGGTACGGACGATCGGAACGGTGCGAAGGTCATCGACGCGGAAATTCCGCTTTCCGAAATGTTCGGTTACGCGACGGAGCTCCGTTCGCGCACGCAGGGCAGAGGACAGTTTACGATGCAATTCGACCACTACTATGAAGTGCCGAAGAGCATTTCCGAGAAAATCATCTCCAACCGCGCGACGAAAGAGGACAAATAATCGCTTTTATAGGGAGAATTTAGAAATTTTCCCAAAAAAATGCAATAAAAATATTGCAAAAATTTCCGTTATCGGTTATAATATGATTCGGTAAGCGGAATCAGCTTCATATCAAGGTATTGATAAGATAGCTGCGCTCCGACACAATATGTCGGAAAAGTTATCAAAAAATAAAAAAATTTTATCGGAGGATTACTCAAAATGGCAAAGGCAAAATTCGACAGAAGCAAGCCCCACATCAACATTGGTACGATTGGCCACGTTGACCACGGCAAAACCACTTTGACCGCAGCTATCACCATGGTTATGGCGTGCAAAGGTCAGGCACAGAAAATGCGTTACGACGAAATCGACAAGGCGCCCGAAGAAAAGGCGCGCGGTATTACGATTAACACCGCTCACGTCGAGTACGAAACGGAAAAGCGTCACTACGCGCACGTTGACTGCCCGGGTCACGCAGACTACGTTAAGAACATGATTACGGGTGCTGCACAGATGGACGGTGCGGTTCTCGTTGTTGCAGCGACCGACGGTCCCATGCCCCAGACCCGTGAGCACATCCTGCTCGCTCGTCAGGTAGGCGTTCCTTATATCGTCGTATTCCTCAACAAGTGCGATCAGCTCGACGATCCCGAACTTCTCGAACTCGTTGAAATGGAAGTCAGAGACCTTCTTTCTTCCTACGAATTCCCCGGCGACGACATTCCGATCATCAAAGGCTCCGCGCTCAAAGCGCTTGAAAAAGCAACGAGCGGCGCTTCCGATGCAGAAGTTCTTGCTGCTCCCGAGTGCCAGCCCATTCTCGAACTCATGAGCACGATCGACAGCTACATTCCTACGCCCGAACGCGACGACAAGAAGCCTTTCCTTCTTCCCGTCGAGGACGTATTCACCATCTCCGGCCGCGGCACCGTTGCTACGGGTAGAGTTGAAAGAGGTGTGGCTCACGTCGGCGAACCCGCAGAAATCGTCGGACTTATCGACAAGCCCAAGACGACCACCATTACGGGTCTTGAAATGTTCCACAAGCAGCTCGACGAAGCTACGGCAGGCGACAACGTAGGTGCGCTTCTCCGCGGTATCAACAGAACGGATATCGAGAAAGGACAAGTTATCGCAAAACCCGCTACGGTTAAAACGGCTACCAAGTTCGAGGCTCAGGTCTACGTCCTTACGAAAGAGGAAGGCGGACGTCACACGGCGTTCTTCAACCACTACCGTCCTCAGTTCTTCATCAGAACGACCGACGTTACGGGTTCCATCGAGCTTCCCGCAGGCGTTGAAATGGTTATGCCCGGCGACCACGTCACGATGACGGTTGAGGTTATCAAACCCGTCGCTATCGAAGAAGGTCTCCGCTTCGCTATCCGCGAAGGCGGCAGAACGGTCGGCTCCGGCGCAGTTTCCAAGATTCTTTAATCTGAAACGACAATCAAAAAGCACGGTTTTGCGCCGTGCTTTTTTTGTGTTAGAGGGGTGCGAGGTTTTATTATGCAAATCAGAAAAATGACGATTGAAGATTACGACGAGATATATTCGCTTTGGCTGTCTTGCAAAGGAATGGGCTTGAACAATTTGGACGATACGAAAGACGGTATTGCAAAATTTCTTGAACGCAATCCCGAAACGTGCTTTGCGGCAGTGGTCGGCGAAAGAATTATCGGCGCAATTTTAGTCGGTACCGACGGTCGCAGAGGTTATATTTATCATACTGCCGTGCACCCTGATTACAGAAGACAAGGCGTTGCAAAGGCGTTGGTTGAGGTCGCGCTTTCCGCCGTGGAAAAGTTAGGTATAAATAAAGTTGCGTTAGTCGTGTTCGGAAAAAATAAAGTCGGGAACGATTTTTGGGAAAAGATGGGCTTTACCACGAGAGAAGATATCGTTTACCGTAATAGAACGATGAAAGAATTTGTGAGAATGGATACTTAATCATAGTTAAAAATTCAGGGACTTGAAATAATTACAAAAGCGCACGGAATATTCCGTGCACTTTTGTATATAAGTGGATATTCATTCTTTTTTTATTATTGCTCATACTTTACGATATGGAAGAGGCAAAGCGCAAAAACGTTTTTGCGCGGACGTGGGAAAAGAGCAGGGGAGCGTATGCGGCTCTTAGCGACAATAAGTATACGACGATTGCGGGCACGCTCGTCTTTTTCCTCGTGCTCTCGTTGGTACCGCTTCTCTTTTTCTTAACGCTTATTTTCGGGGGCAGGATATCGGCGGAACAGCTCTTCGAGCTCGAACTCTTCGATTGGGCAAAGGGGCTTATCGGCTATCTCGATACGCACGCTACCGGTGCAAGCACGGGCGCGGGAATTTTGTTTCTTGCAACCACCTTTTGGTCGGCGACGGGTTTCTTTTACCATTTAAGACGGAGCGGGGAAATTATCTGCGGAGTTGAAAGGGGCAAGAGCGGTTGGCGGCTTCGGCTTTCCGCCGTGGCGTTTTCAATCGTTGCGATCCTTTTTTTCGCGCTGGCGGGCGGGGTCGTTGTCGGAGCGAATCTTCTGACCCGATCGCTTCCGTCGTGGCTTTCGTGGATCGTCGTGTATACGGTCGTTATGGTATTCGGCTTTTTCGGCGCGTGGGCGTTGAACGCGTATGCCTGTCCGTATCGGGCAACGCCTGCGGAAACGGTGGCGGGAAGCGTGATCACGGCTTTCAGCTGGCTCGGTGCCGCATTGCTCTTTCGACTATATCTTGTGTTTTCCAGCCCCGAAAAGCTGTACGGGGCACTATCTACGGTAATCGTGTTCCTGCTGTTTTTGTATTGGCTGATGATCTGTTTTACGGCGGGAATGATCTTTAATTTCCGAAAAATGCGTTCTCAGGTGCGCCCCGAAAAGCGTTATTGAGGAAAAAAAGGTCGAAAGAGGTCTCTTTTTGGCGAAAAATGCCTAAAAAAATATATACATTCCGAAAAATTCGTGTAAAAGTATTTACATTTGCATAAAAATAGTGTAAACTATATAGCGTACGATTATATAATCTGCAAAAGAATCTGCAAAAGAAGCAGGAAGAGGTTAAATATGGCTGAGATTGACGAACAAGTTTTAGAAGGGCTCTACCTTAGCATTGAAGACAAGATCGAAGAAGTCAAAGGTACTTTGAGCGAAGAGCTTCAAGCAAGCTACGAGTTGATGGAGTCCACACTAAAAGAATCCATTGAATCCGTAATGAACGAGGTGCGTTATATCACGCAACAGAACAGCGCGATTTACGACCTCAACAAGGCGGACCTCTCCGCGCTGAAAGAGGACGTCGATAAAATAACGGGCGAGCAAATCGAAAACGCGATCGGCGATTTGAGAGGACAGCTCGAAGTGTTACAAAACGCGGTCGAGGAACTCAAACACAGAGCTCCCGTCGCTGCGTCGGGCGAGCCCGTTGCAAGCGGAGCGGGACTTGACGATGCAATCGAAAGTATCGGCGCGCGCGTTCAGCTTGAATCGGAAGCGCTCAAAGACGAGCTTATGGGCGCTATGGCGCAGCTCGCCGTTACGATGACTCCCGAAAGCAGTGACGGTGGAGCGGTCAATCAACAGGCGCTCGACAATATCAGCGAACAGATCCATGCCGAAATGGACGCCATGAAAGACGAGATCATGGGTGCTATGGCACAGCTTGCAATTACCATGACTCCCGAGGGCGGCGAAAGCGTCGGCGGTGCGGATAATTCTGCGGCGCTCAATGCAATGAGCGTGAAAATGCAATCTGAAATGGACGCCATGAAGGACGACATTATGGGCGCTATGGCACAGCTTGCAATCAGTATGTCTCCCGAAGGCGGCGAGAGCAGCGGGTTGAATATGGAAGCGTTCAAAGCCGTAACGGATATGAGTGAGAAGCTCCGCGGCGAAATGGGCACCATGAAGGACGATTTGATGAACGCTATGGCGCAGCTTGCTATGACGATGGTCCCCGAAGGCGGAGAGAGCAGCGGCAACAGTGCAGAGGCGTTCAAGGCTGTAACGGACATGAGCGAAAAGCTTCGCGGCGAAATCGGTACCATGAAGGACGACCTCATGGGCGCAATGGCGCAGCTCGCTTTGACTACGGCGGCGCCTGTAAGCGACAATAGCGGTATTGCGGAAAATTCAAGAGCCGTGAGCGATTTGAGCAATAAGCTTCATTCGGAAATGGAAGCGCTCAAAGACGAACTCATGGGTGCAATGGCGCAGCTTGCTATGTCGGTGACTCCCGAGAACGCTGCAACGAGCGGTGCGGACAACCAGAAGGCATTCGACGATTTGAAAGAGAAACTGCAAACGCAGTTAGATTATTTGAAGGACGACCTGTTGGGCGGCATGGCGCAAATCTCCATGTCGGTCAACCGTAAAGAGGACGCGGGCGAGGATCCCGGCGAGGATATCAAGGCGTCGGTGAACGAGCTCGGCGGACAGCTCCATTCGCAGATGTCGGAGCTCAAAGACGATTTGATGAGCGCAATGGCACAGCTTGCCATTACCGTCACTCCCGAAGCGATGGAAGGCGGCAATATCAGCGAGGAGAGCCTCAACGCGATCAACGAGACGAACGACAAGCTTCGCGCGCAGATGGAAGAGCTCAAAGACGATTTGATGAGCGCAATGGCGCAGCTTGCGATCACGGTAGCTCCGGAAGAGACGCAGGTCGGCGGCGCAACCAACGAAGAGAGCCTCAAAGTCATGGAGGATATGAGCGAAAAGCTCCGTTCGGAGATGGATACGCTCAAAGACGATTTGATGAGTGCAATGGCGCAGCTTGCTATCACGGTAACTCCGGAAGAGACGCAGGGCAGTGGCGCAACCAACGAAGAGAGCCTCAAAGTTATGGAGGACATGAGCGACAAACTCCGTGCGGAAATGGATACGCTCAAAGACGACCTCTTGAACGGTATGGCGCAGCTCTCCACGTCCGTATATAATAATGAGGAAAGGAGCAACGACGGCGCAGAAAGCTTGCAGGCAGTAAACGAAATGGGCGACAAGCTCCGTTCGGAAATGTTGGAGCTCAAAGACGATTTAATGGGTGCAATGGCGCAGCTTGCCGTGACGGTCACGCCCGACAATACGAAGAGCGACAATACCGATCGGCTTG
>JAAUYT010000022.1 GCA_014804975.1 Clostridia bacterium | reverse complement strand
TCCGTTCGACTTGCATGTGTTAAGCACGCCGCCAGCGTTCATCCTGAGCCAGAATCAAACTCTTAAGTTTAATTGTTTAAAGCCGATACGGGGCTAACCGTACCGACGGCTCTAACTTGAATAAATTCTCGTTATCTTTTTGCTGACTTTGTTTTGAGTACTATGTTGCTCAAAAAAATTGACAGAAACTGCTTTTTGTGTTACAAAAAATCGTTTCTTTCTTATTCGATTTTTAATCTGCGTAAAACGGACGACAGCCCGTTGCCATTCGCATTCAAAGGAATAGCTTGTCTAGTATAATACAAGCCGCAACCCTTTGTCAAGCATTTTTTCACGATTTTTAAGAAATTTGTTGAAATTTTTTCACAAATTCCCGTTTCGTGTGCTTTCCCGCGGACAGCTTGCTTATTCTATCACAGCGAAAAAATAAAGTCAACTGATTTTCGCAATATTTTTTAGATTTTTTTTATATTTTTTAACTTTTTTTGTCGGCAAATTTTAAGCCACAATATGTTGTGTTTTTATTAAGAATATGATACAATTAGTGCGAAAGGAAGAGAAAAGCTATGACGGTTTTAAGAGTAACTTTTTGCATTTTGGCGTGTCTTTGCGCAGCTTCTGCCGTTCCGATCGGCATTTTTTTCGAATGGTGGTGCCTCGTTCCCGTTGCCGCCGCCTTCCTCTTCGCCTTTTTAATGTTTGCGGCAAAGAACAACTTTACCCGTCCGAAAAAGGAAGCCCGCACCGATTTTATGAACTCGGACGAAGAAAACGAAAAGATCCGCAATCAGAACGACGAAAACAAAAACTAATATATATTAATGTAAATAAAGAGCCCCGCGCAACTGCGCGGGGCGTTTTCCATAATTTGCTTATTCCTGTCTTTCAATGATGTCGAGAATCTCGCTCAGCCTGTCAAGATCGTCGCGGGAGTAATAGTCGATATAAATTCTTCCCTTCTTGTCCGTGCCGATGAGAGACACCTTCGTCTTTAACGCCGTTCTCAACCGTTCGACAAGGTGTTTGAGCTCGGCGTTTTGGAGGGCGTTCTTTTTCTCCTTCTCCTTCGCCAAAACCTCCGGCGGGTTCAGATACTGTTTGACCGCCCGCTCCGCTTCGCGCACCGACCAACCGTTTTTCACGCATTCCGCCGCGATCGCCCGCTGCTCCTCCTTGGGAACGGGGACGAGCGTTCTTGCGTGTCCCGACGAAAGCTTGCCCTCCCGCACGAGGGAAATGACCGCGTCGTCGAGCGTTAAAAGCCGAAGCGTATTCGCGATTGCAGGACGCGATTTACCGAGCCGTTCCGCCAAGACCTCCTGCGTGAGCTTATACTCTTCCATGAGCTTTTTCATGCCGTATGCGGCTTCGATCGGGTTCAGGTCTTCACGCTGCAAGTTTTCGATGAGCGAAATTTCCTGAATTTCTTTTTCCGAATAATCTTTTACGATCACGGGCACTTTTTCGAGCCCCGCCATCTGCGCCGCGCGGTAACGCCGCTCTCCCGCAATGATCATGTATTGACCGTCTCTGGGCGAGACGACGATGGGGTTGATGATGCCGTGTTCCTTGATGGACTTCATCAAATCGAACAGAGCGTCCCCGTCGAATTCCTTTCTCGGCTGATCGGGGTTGGGGAAAATATCGCGGATCGAAATTTCTTCTACGCCGCCCTTTCCGCTTCCGCTTCCTTCGGCGGTCTCCGTCTTTGCGTTTTCATAAGCCTCTTCCGTATCGCTGAACAACGCGGAGAGACCTCTTCCGAGTCCCTTTGCCATTTGTTATTCCCCCTCGCTTTTTTTCAAAAATTCTTCGGTAAGCGCCGCGTACGCGCGTGCGCCCATACATTTCGGATCGTGCAGTAAAATCGGCTTGCCGTGACTCGGCGCTTCCGAAAGCCGGATATTGCGCGGAATCACGATCTCGTAGAGCTTCTTCGTGAAATACTTCTTTATCTCCGCCGCGATCTGCTTGCTGATGAGCGATCTTCCGTCGTACATCGTGAGCGCAACCCCCTCGATCTTCAAATCTTTGTTAAGATGTTGACGAACTAAGGAAATCGTATTCATGAGCTGCGAAAGCCCTTCCAAGGCATAATATTCGCTCTGAATGGGGATCACCACGCTGTCCGCCGCAGCCAAGGCGTTGATCGTTAAAAGCCCCAAGGAAGGCGGGCAGTCGATCATGAGATAATCGTAATTCTTCTTGATTTTGTCAAGAGCCGTTTTCAGCACTTTTTCGCGCGACTTCTTATAGACGAGCTCTACTTCCGCACCCGCTAAATCGATATTCGCGGGTAGAATATCAAGCCCCTTGACTTCGGTGGGGAGAATGTTGTCCTTGACGTCTTCTTCGTCGATGACGACGTTATAGCTCGACTTCTTTAACGCGCTCTTGGAAAAGCCGAGCCCCGTCGTTGCATTCCCCTGGGGGTCGAGATCGATCAGAAGAACCTTCTTTCCTACGCTTGCGATATAAGCCGCCATATTGACGCAGGTCGTCGTTTTTCCCACGCCGCCCTTCTGGTTGGAAAAGGAAATGATTTTTCCCATATTCTCACCCCTTAATCTTCGTGTTTATCGCTGTCGCCTTCGTCCGCGCCCTCTTCCTTGGCGGCAGATTCTCTTTTGTTCTTTTTTGCCTTAGGAGCCTCTTTTTCGGGCTCTGCGGGCGTTTCTTTGCCTTGTTCGGAAGTCTCTTGCTCGGACTCCTTACGAAGGCTCTCTACCGCCGCTCCCGCGGGCGTATTTTCAAACTTCTTGCCGAACGGACGGTCGGGCATTCCGCTGTCGTGCTTTTCCATATATTCGAGCACTTCTTTATAGCTCTTGCCGCTCATGAGCATATCGACTTCGTCCGTGTAGATGGTTTCACGTTCAACGAGCACGCGCGCCATATTGTCGAGAATGTCGCGGTTTTCGGAAAGAAGCTTTCTCGCTCTTTCGTACTGCGTCATGATAATCTTCTTGACTTCCGCGTCAATGACTCCCGCCGTTTCTTCGGAATAGATATTGCGCTCCTCGTAATCTCTGCCGAGGAAAACGGGTCCGCTGCTGCCGTAGGCGATCGGTCCGAGCTTTTCGCTCATACCCCATTCGGTGACCATTCTTCTCGCCTCTTTCGTGGCAACCTGAATATCGTTCGAAGCACCCGCCGAAACGTCGTGCACGACGAGCTCTTCCGCAACGCGTCCGCCGAGCGTCATACAGATATCATCGTTAAGTTTGTTAACAGTGTCTCTTCTGTCGTCCGTCTCGGGACGGGTGAGCGTGTAGCCTGCCGCCATGCCGCGGGGAATGATGGAAACCTCTTGTACGTCCTCGCAGTTCTTGCAGAGCTTTGCAAGGATCGCGTGACCCGATTCGTGATAAGCGGTGTTCTTTTTATCGAGCTCGCTTACCACGCGGCTCTTCTTCTGAGGACCCATGATAACTTTGTTAATTCCTTCATAAAGATCAAGGTTGCTGATCATGGTCCTGCCCGCCCGTGCCGCCAGAATCGCCGCCTCATTCAAGAGGTTGGCAAGGTCGGCTCCGGAGAACCCGCTCGTAATGCGGGCGACCACCTTGAAGTTGACTTCGGGAGCCATGGGCTTATTACGCGCGTGAACTTTAAGAATCTGTTCTCTTCCCTTGACGTCGGGAAGGTTGACGTAGACCTGTCTGTCGAAGCGCCCCGGACGAAGCAATGCGCTATCCAAAATATCGGCGCGGTTCGTTGCCGCCATAACGATAACGCCCTCGTTCGATTCGAAACCGTCCATCTGTACGAGGATCTGGTTGAGGGTCTGTTCACGCTCGTCGTGTCCGCCCCCTAAGCCCGCTCCGCGTTGACGGCCGACGGCATCGATTTCGTCGATAAAGATAATGCAGGGCTGCTGCCGTTTTGCCATTTCAAATAGATCGCGTACGCGGGAGGCACCCACGCCGACGTACATTTCAACGAAGTCGGAACCGCTGACCGAGAAGAAGGGTACGCCCGCTTCTCCCGCCACCGCTTTGGCGAATAAGGTTTTACCCGTTCCGGGAGGGCCTACTAAAAGCACGCCCTTGGGGATCTTCGCCCCGAGGTTGGAAAACTTCTTCGGATTCTTTAAGAACTCGACGACCTCGGCAAGCTCCTCTTTCTCCTCTTCCGCTCCCGCGACGTCGGAGAACCGCACCTTTAAGTTGGTCGTGACCTTTGCCTTGGTTTTTCCGAAGCTCATTGCCTTCGTGCCGCCCCCGCTCGTTGCGCGGAGAACCATAAAGAACGCAATTACGCCGATCGCAAGCACCGCGATATAAATGACGTTCGTCCAGCCCGAACCGGAATTGGGATTGCTGAAATCATACTCTTCAATGAATTTCCCATGCTCTTCGTTTCCGTTCAGCCACTCTTCGATTTTTTCTTTTGCCGCATCGCCGTCGTAATAGTTCGGACCAACCGTCCATTTGTAATCCTTGGAATCTTTCAGGCGACCCGTCAAAGTGTAACCGTCGATTTGCACGCTTGAAAACTGTCCGCTTTCCAGCATATCCATAAATTCGGAGGTCTTCAAACGCTTGCTGTTTCTGATTTGGGAAGTGATGATGAAATATGCCGCAACTCCCAAAACTGCCGCCAGCAACACGCTGATGATTATTTTAACTGTCTTGCTCAAATTGCTCTCCTTTTGAAATTATTATATTTCGCATTACAGTATGCGTAAATTTCGTGCTCTATTGTATCATAGGAATACGTTTTTTGCAAGTAAAAATTCCCAAATTCTCTGAATTTTTCACAATTATCACTTTCCTTGCAAACAGTGCCCCGAACGCAATAAATTCGTATGCGTAGGGGCATATTTTGAGCATTTTAGGGCGTTTTGGGCTAAAATGTTTCATGTGAAACACTGACGGGGGAAATTTTTGCCAAAATTAGTGTTTCACGTGAAACATTGACCGCAAAATATAAGTATTCGCGTAAAAAATAAAAAATGCCTTTGTGTTGTCACATATAGGCATTCTTATTTATAAATGAAAATTCAAATGTGTGGCATCGATAAACCACTGGGACTCGAATATCTTGCCGACCACCCCGCTCGATGCGATAAAGTCGTGGAAGGACTCGCTCGGGATCCATTTGAATATCGCAAACATAACAAACAGAAAAACGAATGCTTTGAATGCCCCGAGTACCCCGCCGAGAATCATATTGACAAATCTGAGGGGCGCAACGCTGTCCATGACGGCGCTACCCAAACTTCCCAACAGCCAACAGCCGAGCTTGACCGACACTAAAAGCAAGATAAAGCTGAGTGCCACCATGATCCATTGCCCGAACGGTTCGCCTACGGCGTTGTTCAAAGAGGTGGTCGCGCCGAAATTGCGTTCCAGAGACGCCTGCACGGCAACACAGAAGGTTACGGCAACCGACACGGACAAAATCGTTCCTGCGAGCTTACAGACTCCCTTGACGAAGCCACGCCTTACGCCGAGCAGTATTCCCAATATAATGATCACGAAGAAGAGAATATCTAAAACCCAGCCTCCCTTCGCTAAAAGTGCATTCATGATTCCTCCCGAACGGTAGATTTTTATTATAACATAACCCGACTGATTTGTCAAAGGTTGTATAAAACCAAATGAAATAGACAAGAATCTATTCGGTTTCAGGAGTGATTATGGAGTATTCTTTTCATTTTTATAACGGTATGGCGGAAACGGGCATTTTAACGGCGCTGAACGGTTTGGCGCAAAACTTTAAGTCTGCGCCCGTCGTTTTGTGCATCGGAAGCGACCTTGCGATCGGCGACAGCCTCGGCCCGATCGTCGGAACGATGTTAAAGCGGAAGGGGTTCTGCGGCTCCCTCTACGGCACGCTCAAAAATCCCGTGACCGCAAAAGAAGTTAAGTATATTAACGATTTTTTAAGAAAGACGCATCCGAACGCACCCGTGATCGCGATCGACGCGGCGGTCGGCGACGATTCCGATATCGGGCTCATCAAGGTGACGGACGGGGCGTTAAAGCCCGGTTCGGGCGCGAATAAGCGGCTCGGAAAGGTAGGGGATATCTCCATATTGGGGATCGTGGCGGGAAAGACTGCCTTTTCCTATTCCGTTTTGAATCTGACGCGCTTAAACCTCGTCTACGCCATGGCGGAGGCGATTTCGGACGCAGTGTCGTCATTTTCCTTAGGGGAAACGTGGCAGATCAGGAAAAACGCCTGAGCGCGTCTTCAAAATATTGAGCAGTCGAGTCCCTGTTATTTACTTGACAAATTTTACCAAACCGAGTAAAATGGTAGCAAATCTAACAAGGAGACACCGACTATGATTAAAATCGTTAAAGGAAAAACAAAGACTACCGTATACGACACCGCAACCGCATCGATCGTAAAAAAGGTTACGAACAGCTATTGGGGAGATCCCGCAGGCTACGAGACGACGCTCTACGTTACCGAAGCGGGCGAATACTTCCTCTACACCTACGGCGGAAGCGATTCCCCTTATCCCAAGGAAGCGATCACCGCTTACACGAAGGCGAAGGCGGAAGCTTGGTTGCAGAACAACTAAAAGACGTTTGACCGCTGCGAGATAGACCCGCAGCGGTTTTTACACGCACTTCGGGAGAAAAGTATGGCAAAAAAAGAAAGTATTATTACCGCCGTTTTCGAGGATGAAAACGTAGCCTATAAGGCTTTGACAAAGCTGAAAGACGAACAAAAAGAGTCCGGCTATACCGTCAAGCAGCTCGGCTTAATGACGAAATCGCAGGGGCATTTGATTCCGCTTCACGGCTTTGACATGAAAAATAAATCAAAAAAAGCCGCTACGAGGGGCGGCGTGATCGGCGGTTTGATCGGACTTTTCAGCGGCCCCGTCGGACTTCTCATCGGCACCGGGCTTGGCGCCACGATCGGGCATTCCACAAGGAAAAAGGGCACGACGTTAGGCAACAACGGACTGATTGAAAAGATCATGGAAGAAATGCCCGAAGACGACGCGGTGATTTTGATCGCGCTTGCCAACGAAGAGGACGAGCCGATCATGAGCAGTAAGCTCCGTCGCCATAACGCCACAAGCGTTAAAAGTTTCGACGTTGAACTGCTCACCTATGAGATCAAAGAAGCAAAAAAGCTTGAAAAGAAAATGAAAAAAGAACAAAAGAAAAAGGCAAAGTCCGCAGACGGAGAGCACGCGGCGGACGACGAAGTTTGGGGACAAAAAGAAGAATAACGCAACGAAACGGAGCCGTGCGCAGTGCGCGCGGCTCCATTTTTCTCGTTTTGTCCTATTTTTGGGCAAAAAAACGGTCAAAAATGCCCGTTTTGAGCCATTCTCACGGAGCAGAAGTAAATTTTTCCGCGATTTTTAAGGGTCGTTCCGTCAGAATCGCCCAAAACAGCGAAAATAAGCCCCGTTTTAGGGTGTTTTCTAAGGATAATACAAGCCCGTCCTTGTCTTTTTTGATTTCTTTTGATATAATGAAGCTACGATATACGGTGATTTAACGGAGGACTTATGCCGTCAAGCAAAGAATATCTGAATTTCATTTTGGGGCAATTATCAAACTTGCCCGAAATAACTTACAGGGCTATGATGGGTGAATTTCTGATTTACTATCGCGGGAAACTTGTCGGCGGTATTTATGACGACAGATTGCTCGTAAAGCCCGTAAGCTCTGCAATTTCTTATATGCCCCAGGCAGATTATTCTCTGCCTTATGAGGGGGCAAAGGAAATGCTGCTTGTGGATAACGTAGACGATAAGGTGTATCTAGCCGGATTGTTTGTGGCAATGTATAACGACTTGCCTATGCCGAAAATCAAAAAGAAATAAATTTCAATTTTTTATTTGAATATAGAAAAGCCCGCTATCTTCGCAAATGAAGATAGCGGGCTTTTTAATTGCAAATTATTCCTCGTCGTTGTTCTCTTCGTCGCGGGAGTTTCCGAGGTAGCTCCCGAAGAAACGGGAATAGGAGGAGCCACGGTTCAGGCTCGTGCCCGACGACTCCGGCGTTCCCTCCTGCGGAAGGGTACGCTTCGGATAGGGTTTGCCGTTCCTGTCCTTATTGCCGTATTTATCGCCGCGGTTGTTGCGGTTATTGCGGTCGCCTCTTCCGCCACGGCCGTTCTTATCGTAACGAACGTTCTTCGGCGTGATCACGACGAAGCGCGCGGGCTCGTTGCCTTCGCTATGCGTCGTCACGTCGGGGTTATCCATAAGCGCGGCGTGAATGATCCTGCGTTCGTAGGGGTTCATGGGCTCTAAACGCACTTTCCTGCCCTGTCTTACCGCCTTTGCCGCGTACTTCTCCGCGACGTGCTGCAAGGTCTCCTCGCGGCGCTCGCGGTAATTCTCGAAGTCCACCACGACGCGCACGTACGACTTTCTGCCCGTATTCGCAACGGCGCCCGCAAGCGTCTGCAATGCGTCGATCACTTCGCCTCTGCGCCCGATAATGCCCTTTGCGGAATCGGACTGCAAGTTGATAACGATTTTCTCGTCCTCGCTTTCGAGAACGGGCTTGACCTCTTCGCCAAGCTCTTTAAAGAGTCCCTTCAAAAATTTCACGGCACGCTCGCCGTCCGATTCTTCGGAAGAAGAGGGGACTTTCTCTTCCTTCTCTTCAATCTCTTCCGCGTCCTTCGGCTTATCGAGTATCGTAAGTTTCACCGCTGCCGCAACGGACTTTCCGATACGGCGAACCTTTCCCTCTTCCAAAACTTCTACTTCCACGGCCTCGCGGGGAAGTCCGAGCGCTTTTAAGCCCGTCTCGATTGCTTCTTCAACGGTCTTACCGATGAAATTGAGTGATTTTTCCATATATTTACTCCGAATGTTATTATTTGCGTTTGAATCTATTGGCGCGCTCTTTCATTTTGGCTTCTTTTTGAGCCTCTTTCTCTTTTTCGCGCTTTTCCTTTTCGGTCATCTGCCAAGCGTACTTGCGCGTAACGCGCGCCTCCGCCTTCTTCTTCGACTTCTTCTTGAAGACCGCGCCGATGATGAGATTTGCAAAGACGGTGGTCAATAGGGAAATGATACTCGACATGGTCATGTAAATGGAGAACGCCGCACTGTACATGAACGCGAAGATCGCGTAGATGATGGGCATGACGACGAGCATGACCTTCTGCGTCCTTGCGCCCTGACCGTCGACCGTCTGATACTTGTTGCTCGTTTTGCTCGACCGCATGGAGATGAACTGCGAAAGCACCATGAAGCCGATCGAAAGAATAATCAAAACAAAGTAACCGTTGGGCTGCTTCTGCTCTTTGTCGAGCTCCGAAATCAAATAATTGTAATTGTCTTTGTCGAGAACGTTCACGAGAGATTTCTTCGTTCCGTCCTGCAAGGTGACGTTTTTGTTGAGCTGACTTTTAAATTTACTGTAAGACTGAATGGGGTGGTTGTAGGAAACGTCGGGATACCAAACGTTCTTGACCCACAAAAAGCCCGCACTGTTGCCGTCTCTGTACCATTCCGCCGCCGCCTTTGCTCCAATGTGAACAACGTAGCGTCCAACGGAAACTCTTTCTACCTCTTTATTGAGCTCTTCTTCCTTAACCTTCCCCGTCAATTCTAACGTAACCGTTTCTTTTAAAGTAGCATAATATTCGGCGTTCTCGCCTTCCAAATAAGTTTCTAACTTCGTCGTATCAACGTAATAATTGAATTTGGCAGAGGGTTTTTCCTCGATCCAATAGTTGTACTTGATAAACTTGTCCGGCGCCGAAGAGACGACCTCAACGTATTTATGTTCGAGAACAGTTTCGTTGCCCTCCTCGTCTTTTGCCGTTTCACTGTTCAGATAGAAACGGTAGGTGATTCCCTCCGCACCGATGAGTGCGCCGTCGACCGTCCTATCGTTTTCCCATTTGATTTTTCCTTCGGAAAGATTCTCTTCCTCGTCCTCACCCGCAAGGATAAAATAATTTCTTCCTTCGCCGAAGTCATGACCGTCGGGCGCATATTCGAGAATTGCCTCGGTGTAAACCTGAGACATCTGTTCGTACATGGAAAGATTTGCATACTGCGAATAGGTTCTGAACCCTTGGAACGCAACGATCAGGATCACGAGGGAAATGATCGTGGGCAGACACGCCCCGAGCATACTGTACCCGTTCTTCTTGTACAGCTCCATCATTTTCTGATTGTAAGTCGTCTTGTCGTTAGCGTACTGCTTTTGCAGCTTTTCGAGCTCGGGCTGCATCTCCTGCATGACGAGATTCTGCTTGCGCATATTCACGCGCTGATAGATATCGAAGGGGAGCGTGATACATTTGAGTACGATCGTAAAGACGATAATCCCGAGACCGATAATTCCGACCCCTTCGATGATCGCCTGCGCAAATTTACCGAGCCAATCGAGCCCGATTTTATATCCGTATTCAAGTACGTAAATTGGAACTGCGAGTAATGATTGTAACATTTCGTTTCAACGCCTTTTGCGGCTATTTATAAAAGCCACTTTTTTTTGAATGGATTCTCGGGAGCGGGATCGAAGCCGCCCTTCGAGAGAGGATTGCACCTTATAATGCGCCAAAGTCCCAGCAAAATGCCGGGGAGCGTTCCCAAATTATTGATACACCGCTTCGTGTATTCCGAACAGGTCGGGTCATACAGGCAGGTATGCCGGGAAAGGTGCTTTTGGTAAAAGACGATCATGCGGATACAGATCGCCTTGAATACAGGCGGAAAGAGCTTTCTTTTCAGGAATTTGAAGTTACTCAAAAAGAGCGAACGAAAGTCAACCTTCACAGAGCAGTTTTTCTTTCTCAATGATCTTTTTGAGATCGCGCTTAAAGAGCGAGAATTCGTATTCCTTTGCGATTTTCGGGATAAGGAGCGCTCTGCACGGCTTGATTTGATGCCCGTACTCCGCGAACGCCTCCCGTAAAAGGCGCTTGATTCTGTTTCTTTCAACGCTTTTTCCATACTTTTTTCCCACACAAACGGCGTATTGCGTTTCCTTTGCAGGAAAATACACGAGCGTTATCGTTTGAGAAAACGCTCGCTTTCCGCATTTGAACACTTTTTCGATTTCTTTGTTTTTTTTCAGACGGAAACAGCGTTTAGCCACTTTCGTTATGCGGAAACGTGCTTTCTGCCCTTATTTCTGCGACGCTTAATAACGTTTCTTCCGCCCGTCGTCTTCATGCGTTTACGGAAACCGTGAACTTTGCTTCTCTGTCTCTTTTTGGGCTGATAGGTTCTTTTCATATAATTGCTCCTTGTATTTCGTTAAGAATCTTATTCCGTATAATTATAAAGAAAATTTATTATTCCGTCAAGCGATTACGACGCGTTCTTGACGGGCAATATGAGATACAAACTGTCTTTCTTTTCCTGATTTTGCAGAATAAAGGGGGAAATCGCACCGCTGAACGAGATCGTCACGCGATCCTCTCTCAAAGCGCGCAGCGCGTCGAGAAGATATTTCGCGTTCATGGAGATCGTAAGGTCTACCCCGTCCGTCTCCGCGTTCAGGGTCTCCGCGACCGTTCCCGATTCGGAAACGGAAGATATCTTTACTCTTTCGGAGGAAATATCGAGGGTCACGAGATTGTTTTTGTCTCCGCGAATAATGATCGCCGCACGTTCCGCACTTGCCATGAGCTCGGCTTTGTCGAGCGTGACGTAGGTGGAAAAGCGGGTGGGTACGACGTTTTCGCGCTTGATAAAGTCACCCCTATAAAGGCGGGAGACGATCGTCGTTCCTTCCGACTTCACAAGGAGCTGACCGCCCTCTTCGTAAAGCGTCACTTCCTCGTCCTCTTCACCGTTAAGCATTTTGGAAATTTCATTGAGCGTTCTTGCGGGACAGATCATATTCTTTTCCCCGCTCTTCGACAGGATCGAAGCTTCCGAGAAGGCAAGACGGTACCCGTCGAGCGAAGTCATCTTCAAGGTTTCGCCAAGCTCCATAAGACACCCTTTCAAAACGGGGCGGGAATCGTCCTGCGCACAGCAGAACACCGTCTCGGCAACGATTTGC
Organism: Clostridia bacterium; assembly: GCA_014804975.1. Classification (GTDB taxonomy): domain Bacteria; phylum Bacillota; class Clostridia; order Christensenellales; family Borkfalkiaceae; genus Gallimonas. The sequence continues at coordinate 19,340 of JAAUYT010000022.1, read as the reverse complement.
TTGAACGCGCTCTGTTTCATAACGAAGCTGTTTTCACCCGCGTTGAGATTGATTGCGGGGAACTCTTCCGCCGAGATCGCCTGCATATAAGATTTGGAATCGCGGTAAGCGATTGCAACGCCCTTTTCTCCCGTGGAGACGTCGAGCTCCTCGCCGGAAAGCTTACTTACGAAATCGGAAAAGAGTTTTCCGGGAACGCACACCGCGCCCTCTTCCATAACCTCCGCGTTGAGCTTCTTTTCGATCGAAAGTTCTCCGTCCGTTGCAAGAAGAGAGATTCCTTCCCCCGTCGCCGTAATTTTAATGCACTCCATAACGGGAGCCGTCGTTCTTACGGCGCAAGCCTTACTCACTTTAAGTACCGCTTCCGCAAGCGTCAATCCGTTGCAATTAAATCTCATAACCGTTCTCCTTCAATGATTTTCATTCGTTTTTTCACGCCTCTTTCTGGAAGAGGTTATTTATATAAAAGAATTTATTTAGTAGTATTATTAGTAATAGTGGCTGTGGAAAGGTGGACAAGTCCCGCTTTCATCCTATATTATAGCGAAAACGGCTCAAAAACTCAACCGATTTGGGGAAGATTTAAACATTTTCACCACAATTATTTGTTGGCAACTCCGTGTATAAACCTGTGGACAGGCTGTTTATAAATAAAAGTTATCCACGCTTGTCCACAATTCTATAAACTTTGTTTCTATAAAAGGGCGCGAACGACGGTTTTTCCCTTACTTTCGGCGTAGCGGACGGTGTAAGCGGTGCCGCCCGTATTCCTCGTGCAGTAGGAATATACGCAGTCCGCCTTATCCACCATATAGCGGTTGCGGATAAGAAAGCTTCCTTCCGTGTAGTGATCGAAGAACACCGTAGTCTCGTCGCATTTTAAAATAAGTTCGCGGTACAGCTTTTTCATCTCCGCGGAAAAATAATTTTCCTGCCCCTTATAGGGAACGCACGCCTCTACTTTAATCGGATAAGTATCTTTCAAAGCAACGAGAACTTTCAAAGCGCAGAGATCGAACCCTTCCGCCATGCCGCAGTAAAAGTAAGTATATCCCGTGCCGATAAGCATTTTGAGTTCCTCTGAAAGACGGTTTTCATCAAAGTCCTTCGGTAAAAACCTGTGCCCCGTCAGAGCGCACGACTTTTCACTCATAGCGGATTCTTGCGCTCCTTTCCCTGTCCACGGGGATAGAGGGCGGGCGTCGGCTTTATTTTTTCGATTTGAATGAGCGTTCTCACGCCGTGATTGGGCAGGGAATAGCGGAAACTGCAAGCGGTTTTTCCGCCTAATTTTTTGATTGCGTTTTCCGCTTCCCGAAGTTCTTCGTCGGCGTCCGCTTTGTAGGCGACGAACGCTCCGCCAATTTTTACGAAGGGAAGGCAGTATTCCGAAAGAGTGTTGAGCCGCGCGACCGCCCGCGCACAACAGATATCGAATTTTTCACGGTATTTTGAATCGCGTGCAAGCGTCTCCGCCCGTTCGTTTAAGACGACGACGTTCGAAAGAGCAAGCTCCTTTACGGCTACCTTCAAAAATTCGCACTTCTTTCCCGTGCTCTCGACGAGGGTAAAACTTAAATCGTCCCGCAGAATTTTAAGGGGAAGAGAGGGAAAGCCCGCGCCCGAACCCACCTCTAAAACGCTTGCGTTTTCGGGAAACAAAGATTCGCCCGTCACGCTATCCAAAAAGTGCTTTTCAAAGACGTCCGCTCTCTCCGTGATAGCGGTCAGATTAAAGCGGGCGTTGTACTCGGTAAGCAGCGCAAAATATTTTTCAAAAACGGCTTTTTTTTCTCCGTTTATGAGATTCAGATAATGGGCGGGATCGATCGGATTCAACATACCTTTATTATAGCACAAACGAAAATCAATTTCAAGAGATTGACGATATGCGGAATAAATTCGCGCAAAAGGGAATTTTTTCGACGAAGTGCGAGCCGCTTCTCCCTGTAAAGGGCGTTATAATGTATAAAATAATCGCGGGTTTTTCCCGATAAGGAGTTTTATGGCTTACGAAAAAAGAGTTGCGGTGTTAAAACAGGTCAATAAAGGGTTTTCCGCAGACGGGAGCGCACTTTCGGGGGCGGTCTATTTGGAGCGCTTCGGAAAGGAGCTGACCGTAAAGGTTCAGGCGGCGGGACTTGCCGCCGTGAAGGAAGGGCGCTACGTCGTCGTTCTCTCGGTGGGAGATAAAAATTTCTGCCTCGCGCTCGGCAGGGGCGAGCCCTTGAAAATTGCCGACGCACCCTCCATCAAAGACGGGTTCTCCGTATTGATTTCTTTCGTCAGGGACGAGGCGCAGCCCGTTGCGTTCGGGCGTTGCGGAAGCTCGAAGGTAAGCGAGAAAGAATTACTTTCCGTTATCAATTCAAGCGAAAAGAAGGGGGACGTACCCGCGATCCCCGTTCCGACGGCGCCGGGAGTGTTTCCGCCGCTTGCGCCCAACGTTCCGGGCAATCCGTCGGTACCCGTACCCGGAATTCCCCCTAAGGAGGCGCCCAACAACAGGGCTCCCTTTCGGGAAGGTGCGGTTTGCTACGACGACGAAGCGATTGCTGAAAGCGACTACTTCTTCGACCGCGTACAAGAAGGCGATCGGAATGAAAATACTGCGGGCAAAGGTGAAGGAAAAGGACGAAAAAAGACGGGCGGAAGCGATCTTAAAAAAGATGATAACTCTGTCAACCCTTTCCTCCGCACGAAAGGAAAGCTTACATATTATAAAAAAGTGAGAGAGGAGCTCGAACACGTTTTCCAAAAATTCCCCAAGGATACGAGACTTTTAAAGGTGTTCCCGCGTTCGGAATGGGTAAAAACGGAGAGCGCGCTCTTGGGGATCGTGTACGAAAACGGTCAGCCCCGCTATCTTTGCGTGGCGGCGGAAAAGAACGGCGACCCGCCCGAAGAAATGAAGGAGCACTGCACCTTTGTTCCCGAATCTCCCTTCTCGGACGAAAACGGATTTTATATTGTATTTCAGGATGCTGACAGCGGCGCATATGTAAACGTAGGGGAAGCATAAAAACCGTTTGACAATTCCTTACGGCAAGCCTATAATAGGGGCATGAAAAAGTTTATAAAAAGTATAGCGGCTTTGGGATTGGCTTTGTCTATGACGGTAGGCTTATGCGCCTGCGACCTTTTCGGCGATTCAAGCGGCAGCGGCTCTTCGGGAGGCCAGCAGGGCGTATCCTACGGCACGGCGACCGTTAACTATTATTACGATTACAGCTTCGGTTCGTACTACTGGCAGGAAAAATATTCGATTGTGTCGGGTACGACCTACGAGCTGAAAATTACCTATACGCCGCCCATGAAGGCGGGTTACCGCTTTTTGGGCTGGACGACTGAGTACGGCGGTGAGGGTGATTTGATCGGGGATACCTATAATATAAAGGGCGCGGGCTTCGGCGGAACAATTTACAATTTTTACGCCAAATTCGAAGAGATCCCCTTCGAGGTCGTCTATCACCTCGACGGCGGAGTGAATCACCCCGATAATCCGACTTCCCTTTCGGGAAAGCAGAAGCTCCAAAAGCCGACGAAGGAGAAGCATAATTTCATCGGTTGGTATCGCGAACCCGACTTCCAGCATTACACGGACTACGCGTCCATGATAGACGATCACACGACGACGGTCGATTTGTACGCAAGATGGGAGCGCGTCTATACGGTCAGTTATCTTTCCAATCAAGAAAAGATAAAGGTCAAGGGGGACAAGAGCACCCGTCCCGTCACCTCGTTTACTGCGGATTATCAGGAATTTACCATTCGCTTGACTCCCGAATATTTCAAGGGCTATCACTTCCTCGGTTGGGAGATAGAGGGGGAAGACGAACTTGTTCAGAGCATCGAAATTCCCGTCGACCCCAAAACAGTGACGGACGATCTCACCTATACCGCGCATTATCTGGAAGCGTCCAACCGCATAAACACCCCGGGGCTTCGGGTAATGAATGCCTATGGAGTGCAAATTTATTACGCAAGGAAAGACGTAACGCAAATCGTCATCGAAGATAAATACGGCTCTAAATATAGCGAGACGGTCACGAGCGTCGTAATTTATTACAGCGGCGACACTCCGCCCGAGGTGATCGGCAGAGAGGATATGCGCGTGACCTTATCGTGCGAACCGAACACGGTGGAAGAATATTTTACTAAATGGGGTTAATCAAAATCCCGCGCTCCTAAGAAAGGTGCGCGGGTCTTTTTTTATTTAACGGCGCCGTCATTCTGAGGGCTACGCCCGAAGAATCCCGTAAGAGATTCCTACGGCGCATCAAGTGCGCCTTTGAATGACAATAAAGGGATTCATATTTGTTGTGAAAAAAATTTCAAAAAAAATTTTTCGTGCCGTTATTTACATTGACAAGTAGTTGTGGTATAATATATAAGGACAGAAAGGGGCTTCCCGCCCCGTAGATATTTTGGAGGTATTTTTTTATTATGTCATGGACAAAGCCACTCACCAAAAACCACAAAGTACTTGATTTTGTCAAGGAAAGCGCCGAGCTTGCTCAGCCCGACGAGATCATTTGGATCGACGGAAGCCAAAAGCAGATCGACGCGCTCAGAAAAGAGGCGTGCGAAACGGGCGAGATGATCAAGCTCAATCAGGAAAAGCTTCCCGATTGCTACTATCACCGCACGGCGGAAAACGACGTTGCCCGCGTAGAGGCGCGCACCTTTATCTGCTGTAAGAACAAAGAGGACGCAGGTCCCATCAACTATTGGATGGACCCGAAAGAGGCGTATGCGCTCTGCAAGGAAATCGCGCGAGGCAAGATGAAGGGCCGCAAAATGTACGTCATTCCCTATTCGATGGGCGTGGTCGGTTCCCCCTTCTCTAAAATCGGTATCGAGGTGACGGACAGCATCTACGTCGTACTGAACATGGCGATCATGACGCGCGTCGGCAAGAACGTCTATAAGGCGCTCGGCAAGGACGGCGATTTCGTAAAGGGCTTCCACTGCAAATGCGACGTCGATCCCGAAAAGAGATACATCATGCACTTCCCCGAGGACGACACGATCATTTCCGTGAACTCCGCTTACGGCGGAAACGTGCTCTTAGGCAAAAAGTGCTTTGCGCTCAGAATTGCTTCCAACCTTGGAAGAAGAGAGGGCTGGATGGCGGAGCACATGCTCATTTTGGGCGTTACCTATCCCGACGGAAAGAAGAAATACCTTGCGGCGGCGTTCCCGTCCGCTTGCGGAAAGACAAACCTTGCAATGCTCATTCCCCCCAAACACTATCTCGAAAAGGGCTATAAAGTGGAATGCGTAGGCGACGATATCGCATGGATCCGCGTGGGCGACGACGGAAGACTGTGGGCGGTCAACCCCGAGAACGGCTTCTTCGGCGTGGCTCCCGGCACGAACGCAAAGTCCAACCCCAACGCACTTGCGGCAACGCAGAAGGGCACGATCTTCACGAACGTTGCGATCAACCCCGCGGACAACACCGTGTGGTGGGAGGGCTTGACGAAACCCGCTCCCGAAAAATTAATCGATTGGCTCGGCAACGACTGGACTCCCGAAAGCGGGGTCAAGGCGGCGCACCCCAATTCGAGATTCACGGCGCCCGCAGAGAACTGCCCCTGCCTCTCCAAAGAATTCAATTCCAAGAAGGGCGTTCCGCTCGACGCGATCGTGTTCGGCGGAAGAAGAGCGACTACGACTCCGCTCGTATATCAGTCGCGCGATTGGGACCACGGCGTGTTCGTCGGCTCGATCATGAGCTCGGAAACGACGGCGGCGGCGACGGGCGCGGTGGGCGTATTGCGTCACGACCCCATGGCAATGAAGCCCTTCGCGGGATATCACATGGCGGACTACTTCTCGCACTGGATCGACATGGGCAAGAAGACCAAAAACCCGCCTAAGATCTTCAACGTGAACTGGTTCCGTCAGGACGAGAACGGCGAGTTCCTGTGGCCGGGTTTCGGCGACAATATGCGTGTGCTCGATTGGATATTAAAGCGCTGCGCGGACGAAGTTGACGCGGAAGAGACCGCGATCGGTTACGTTCCCTACGCTAAGGATATCGACCTTGACGGGCTCGAAATGACGCAGGAAGATTTGGAGAAGATTCTCTATATCGACAAGGCGCGTTGGAGCAATGAGGCGGACGAGATCGCGGGCTACTACGAGCAGTTCGGCGACAGACTTCCCAAAGAACTCAAAGAGAATCTTGAAACGTTAAAGAAAAACTGCAACGAGTAACGCGCCCTCTGAACTTTGTTCATAGAAAGCGGAATTAACTATCAGCAAAAAAAGTGCGGCTTAACGCCGCGCTTTTTTATTGTTTTAATATTTCTATGATTGCTTTTATCTCCCTTTCCGCTTGTTCAAACCGTGCGGGAGAGAGGTCGTAAATATCGTTTTTTTGTTGCCACCCATTACAGGTATTTTTTAATTCGGTGAAATTATCTTTTTCTTTGCAGAGGAAATAATTTTTGGGGTTCATTTCGTATCCGAATCTTTGAAAAAGCCGTTTGCAATAAATACAGTTTTCACAAATTTTTGTCACGCGTTTCCTCCTCGATAAACTCGCGCAAAACAGAAATTTCCGTCAGCAAATTATTTAAGCGTGCGTTGATCAAAGAATCGAGTCTGAAATTAGAACGGTGCCCATAAGCAAACTTTTCACAACTGTCGTGAACGGTTACGTTATTTTTGTTCGCACGGCAATAGCCGAATTTTGTTTTTTGAAACCGAACGCCGTCGTTGGTATAATATTTATTAAAATTTTCGCATTTATAGCATTGATGTCCGCAATTTGCCATAATTACCTCTCAATCTCATTATATGACCCAATAGGTCAAAAGTCAAACATTTTTTGACCCATAAGGTAAAATATTTTTAGGAGAATTATTATGATAATGCTTGAACAAATTCAAAAAAGAGTTATAGAGGCAATCAAACAAAGCGGCATGACGCAAACCGCAATAGCAAATGCGTTGGGCATAAACCCCACGCAAATTTGTAGTTATATTAAAGGCAGAAAAATGCCCGCGCTTGATACGCTTGCGAATTTATGTAAGCTGTTAGATTTAGACGCGAATTACATTTTATGTCAAGAATAAAGAAACCCCGCGCGGCGAATGCCGCGCGGGGTTTTTGTACTGAATCGTTTACATTACTACGATATTCTTTTCAATAAACAATTTCTTTATGTCGTCGGGGAAGTTCGCGTCGGTGATGAGCACGTCTATATCTTCCATGTGCGCAAAGGTGTGGGGCATGATTTTGCCGATCTTGGAGCTGTCGAGCATCATATAGACCGCCTTTGCCCGCTTCTGCATTTCCTGCAAGAAATCTGCTTCGAGCTGCGAGCTGCACGAAAACCCGCTTTCGGGAGTAAACGCGGAGGCGGATATTACCGCAAGCTCAAAGTTCGTATTTTCAAAATAAATTCTCGAAACGGAGGTCGCGGTAGACAAATTGTCCTTCAACACCTGCCCGCCGCACATGGTCACGTCGAAATTTTTCTTTTTCGCAAGCTCCACCGCAACGGCAAGTCCGTTCGTGAACACGTGCAAATTAAAATCGGGCAGCTCCTTTGCAAGATACATACTCGTCGTGCCCCCGTCCATGAACAAACAGGAGTTTTCCTCGATAAGGCTTGCCGTCTTGCGGGATATCTGAATTTTTTCGTCCGTGTGGATCGCGGTCTTTTTTGCGTATGCTTCACCCGAAACCTTCTGCACTTCCTTGACCGACATTGCGCCCCCGCGGATACGGATAATGCGCTCCTGCTGTTCCAAAAGCATGAGATCGCGCCGAAGCGTCATTTGCGACACGTCGGGAAAGTTTTCTTCGAGCTGTTCAAGCGACAGCTTGCCGCGTTTGTCCAAAAGGTCGGCGATTTGGTCGATTCTTTCTCTTTTCATAAATAAACTCTCCTTTTTTTCGTAAGCGCTCCCCCGATGCCCATGTTAAATTGTAACATATTTTTTGTGAAAATGCAAATAAATACTCAATAAATTTGGAAATTTTATAAAAAATTTTCACTTTTCAGCTTCTTTTTGAAAAAATTTCACGGTTTTTTCAAAGTGGGCGGTGCGTTTTCTTTGTTATACGCTTTTCCGCCGCCCTAGCCGCTTGCAAGGCAAAACCCGATCCCGAAATTTGCTTGCGTTTTGCGCCGAATCGTGTTACAATATTTAGGTTATGGAAAAGCAATATCTTACTTCACTCGACGAATATTTTTGCGCGCAGTACTCGAACTACGTTAAGCTCAGCGCGCTCGAAAGCTATCAGATGCCCGACGTCGTTTCGGTCGGTGCGGACGGGAATATCGAACGCAAGGCTTCCGACGTCATGCGGCTTTGCTATCAGAAGAATCAGAAAGAGGTGCTTGCCGAGTTCAAAGAGAAGCTTGACGATACCGAGTTTACCTTTAACTTTAAGTTCCGTCCCTTCCGCGACCGTACGCGCGATCCCTTCCGCAAGTACACGTTTGCAAAGCTTTTGCCGGGGGCGCTTTCCCGTGCGGGAGAAACTGCCGAGAGTGCGGGCGAAAAACTGGATATTTTACCCAAAATTTGGAAAAAAATCGTAAAGGGAAAACTCTATCCCGAAAAGAATACGGTGCTAGCCTTAGCGCTCGTGACCGCCATGAAGCAGGCGGACGTGAACAACCTCTTCAACGTGATGGGGTATTCCTTTGACAAGGAACGCGTGCGCGACGTGGTGTGCGAGTATCTTTTAACGAACGGGGTATTCAACGAGGAAATGCGCGACGATTGCCTGAACGAGTACAAAATCACTTGTCTTCCCATTAAGAGAAAAGAGAGCGAAAGCGGCGCAAAGGCATAAACTGAAAAGAGGGTTTTATGAAAATATATAATTCGCTTACGAGAAGAAAGGAAGAGTTTAAACCGCTCGAAGCGGGCAAGGTCAAAATGTACGCCTGCGGGATCACCGTTTCGGGCGAGGCGCATATCGGGCACGCCTATCAGGCGATCGTGTACGATTTGTTCCGCAAGTTTCTCGAAAAGCAGGGCTACGAGGTAACCTACGCCCGCAACTATACGGACGTAGACGATAAAATCATTGCGCGCGCGAAGGAGACGGGTATTCCCGCCGACGAGTACGCCGCGAAGATGATCGAGAATATCAACGCGGTCATGCGCCGCGCCGAAATCGACGAGCCGAACTTATGGCTCAAAGCGACGGAGAATATCGGCAACATTATCTCCTTTATCGAGGAGCTCATCAAGAAGGGTCACGCTTATCCCGCGGAGAACGGCGACGTGTACTTCGACGTGGACAGCTGTCCTGCATACGGTCAGCTCTCGGGCAGAAGCGCGGACGAATCGTTGGACGGCGTGCGCGTGGAGAACGACGAGGCGAAAAAGAACGCCTACGACTTCGCGCTCTGGAAGGCGGCGAAGGAAGGGGAAATCTATTGGGAATCCCCTTGGGGAAAGGGGCGGCCCGGCTGGCATATCGAGTGCTCCGCGATGAACCGCGCGGCGTTCGGCGATCAGATCGATATCCACGGCGGCGGCAGAGACCTTATCTTCCCGCACCACGAAAACGAGATCGCGCAGAGCGAAAGCTTAACGGGCAAGCGGTTCGCGCAGTATTGGACGCACAACGGACTTATCAAAGTCAACGGTCAGAAGATGAGCAAGTCTCTTGGCAATTCGCTCCTTTTGAGCGACTTGATGGACGCCTACTCTCCCGATGCGTTGAAGTTCGCGCTTCTCTCGAACAATTACAGAGGCGATTTGAATATCACCGATTCGCTCTTCCCCGAAGCGGAAGCGCATATTGCTAAGTTTTATTCGCTGATCGCGGAAGCGGAAAAAGCCTTCCCGAACGAAACGGGCATGGAAGCGGAAATCGACAAAAAGTTCGATAAGGACATGAGCGACGACTTCAACACCGCGCTTGCGCTTTCCGACCTGTTCGGGTATTTCAAGGAAGTTTCGAAGCTGCTTGCGGAAAACAATCCGCGTGCAAGAAGAATCACGAACCAAATCAGAGAGACATATTCTCTCTTAGGGCTCTTCAAAAAGAACGCGGAAGAGTATTTGAAAAAGTACGCTCCGAAAGAGGATATCCCCGCAGAGGTTTTGGCGGTTGCCGAAGAGCGCAAACAAGCCCGCGCCGAAAAGAATTGGGCGAGATCCGACGAGCTTAGAGATAAACTCAAAGAAATGGGCTACGCAGTGAAAGATTCAAAAGACGGTTACGAATTAACGAAAATTTGAGGAAACAATATGAAAATCACTTCAAAAGAACTCAGAAAAAAGTGGATCGAATTTTACGAGAGCAAGGGGCACGTGAATATCGGCGCGGTGTCGCTCATCGGCGACGGCACGACAGGCGTCATGTTCAACGTGGCGGGAATGCAACCCTTAATGCCTTACCTCTTGGGCAAAGCGCACCCGAAGGGCAAGCGCCTTTGCAACGTGCAGGGGTGCGTGCGGCTTATCGATATCGAATCGGTGGGCGACGCTTCGCACTTCACCTTTTTCGAGATGATGGGCAACTGGTCGCTCGGCGACTACTTCAAAAAAGAAAAGACCGCGTGGTCGCTCGAATTCTTAACGAAGGTTTTGGGTTTTGATAAGGACAAGCTCCGCGTGACCGTGTTCGAAGGCAACGACGCCGCCCCCCGCGACGAGGAAACGGCTTCGCTCTTAACGGGCCTCGGCATTGCAAGCGATCATATCAGCTATCTTCCCAAAGAGGACAACTGGTGGGAACTCGAAGGCACGGTCGGCACTCCCTGCGGGCCCGACAACGAATGGTTCTATCCGCTCGGCGACGGGTACGTGGAAATCGGCAACGACGTGTATATGCAGTACAAAAAGACGGAGGGGGCTTACGAGCCGCTTGAAAATAAAAACGTCGATACGGGCTTCGGTTTCGACAGAATGTTGTTGTTCCTCAACAACCTTTCGGACGGCTACGAAACCGACCTCTTCGCTTCCGCGATTCATAAACTCGAAGAGCTTTCGGGCAAAAAGTACGGCGCGGACGAAGAGGACACGCGCGCCATGCGTATCGTTGCCGACCATACCCGTACCTCGGTTATGTTGATTGGCGATCAAAACGGTATACTTCCGTCGAACGTGGGCGCGGGCTATATTCTCCGCCGCCTCATTCGCCGCGCGGTGCGCTATTGCAGAAAGCTCGGCGTGGAGAGCAGTGCGCTTTTGAGTCTTGCGAAAATCTTTATCGAGGAAGTTTATCCCGAAGCGTACCCGCTTCTTCTCAAAAAAGAGGAATACATTCTCGACGAGCTCAAAAAGGAAACGGAGCGCTTCGAAGCGACCCTCGAAAAGGGCATGAAGGAATTCGAAAAGTGCGTGCAGGGAATCGCGCGCAAGAACGAGTTCATGAAGAAGAGCAACCCCGACTATAAGGACGAAACGGTCATCGGCGGAAAGCAGGCGTTCCACCTGTACGATACCTACGGCTTCCCCGTGGAGCTCACCGAGGAGCTCGCCGCAGAGCGCGGGCTGAGCGTGGATAAAGCCGGGTTCGATTTATCCTTTAAAGAGCATCAGGAAAAGAGCCGCGCGCTCGAAAAGGGACAGGCGAAGGGCGGACTTGAAAGCCATTCGGAAACGGCTACGAAATACCATACCGCGACCCACCTTTTGAACGCGGCGTTAAAGACGGTGCTTTCCCCCGATTGCAACCAAAAGGGAAGCAACATCAACGACGAAAGAATGCGTTTCGATTTCAATTTCGACCGCCCCATGACCGAAGATGAGGTCAAGAAAGTCGAAAATCTCGTCAACGAAAAGATCAAAGAGAATATCCCCGTCGTGTATAAGGAAATGAGCCTTGAAGAGGCGCGCAAAGCGAATTTCGTGGGCGTGTTTGACAGTAAGTACGGCGACGTCGTAAAGACTTATTCCATCGGCGAATTCAGTAAAGAAATGTGCGGAGGTCCTCACGTTCAAAGAACGGGCGAGCTCGGGCATTTCAAAATCGTAAAAGAGCAGTCTTCTTCCGCAGGGGTCAGAAGAATCAAGGCGGTGCTTGAATGAACGAGTTTGAGAAAATGGCGGCGGGGGAGCTGTACAGTACCACCGCGCCCGAAATTGTGGAAGGGCTTGACGTAATCAAAAACCTTTGCGACGAGTACAACCGTACGCCCCGCGCAGACGAAGAAAAGAAGCGTGAGATTTTAGATAAACTGCTTGGCAGTCACGGCGAGCGGCTTAACGTAGAAAGTCCCGTGTGGTTCGACTTCGGGCACGTACACGTCGGCGAAGACTTTTATTGTAATCACGGCTGCGTGTTTTTGGATAGCGCAAAAATTACGTTCGGGAAGAACGTATTTATCGGACCGCAATGCGGCTTTTATTCGGTCAATCACCCGATCGACGCGGAAACGCGCAACAAGTACGTGGAGAGCGCAAAACCCATTACGGTGGGGAACAGCGTTTGGTTCGGCGGCGGCGTAAAGGTGTTGCCGGGAGTTACGATAGGCGATAACTGCGTGATCGGCGCGGGAAGCGTAGTAGTAAAAGATATCCCCGCAAATTCACTTGCGGTAGGGAATCCCGCACGGGTCGTAAAGAAATTATAATAATAAAGTATATATAGCCGCTCCCGCGTGGAGCGGTTTTCTTGAATGTGGAAAAAATTACCAAAAAAAATTTATTGAAAATTCCTAAAAAATCTTAAAATGGCAACTCAAAACCGCTTGACGGAAATTTGATATAAGCCTATAATGAAGAAGCGTGATGCGGAAAAGCCCCTTCCCACTGGGTAACCCTCACGCGAAACAAGTAAGGAGTAAGACTATGAAAACCTACATGGCTCACGCCGAGACGGTAGAAAGAAAATGGTACGTCGTGGACGCGACGGGAATTCCTCTCGGAAGACTCGCTTCCAAGGTGGCTTCCGTATTGAGAGGGAAGAACAAACCCACCTATACGCCCAACGTAGATACGGGAGATTTCGTCATCGTTATCAACAGCGACAAGGCGATCCTCACGGGCAAAAAATACGAAGATAAGTATTACCGTTATCACACCGGATACATCGGCGGTCTCAAAGAAATATCCTACGGCAAGCTGATGGCGGAACGGAGTGATCTTGCGGTATACGAAGCCGTCAAGGGAATGCTTCCCAAAAACTCTCTCGGCAGAAAGATGATCAAGAAGCTGCGCGTCTTCAAGGGTGCGGAGCACAATCATGCGGCACAGAAGCCCGAAGAGTTGAAATTATTTTAAGGAGTAAAGACCATGGCGAAAACGAATCTGAAAAAGAAAATACAGTTCTGGGGCACGGGCAGAAGAAAGAAGGCTATCGCCCGCGTACGTCTCGTTCCCGCAGGCAGCGGCGCGATCATCATCAACGACCGCTCGCTCGAAGAGTATTTCCCTATGGGAACTCTCCAATATATCGTAAAGCAACCCTTGAACGAGGTTGGTGCGGAAGGTAAGTACGACGTGCTCGTAAACGTTGTGGGCGGCGGCTATACGGGTCAGGCGGGAGCTATTAAGCTCGGCATTGCCCGCGCGCTTCTCGAAGCGGAACCCGATTCCCGTCCCGCACTCAAAAAAGCGGGCTTCTTAACGAGAGACCCCCGCGCAAAGGAACGCAAAAAGTACGGTCTCAAAAAGGCTCGTCGCGCTCCTCAGTTCTCCAAGAGATAATTATTGCGAAAACAGAAACCACCCGCGAGGGTGGTTTTTTTATGTCTATTATGTCGTCATTGCGAGGCATTTATTGCCGAAGCAATCCAAACGTTCAAGTTATTATTTTCTGGATTGCCACGTCGCTTCGCTCCTCGCAATGACGACGGGGGTTATATTATTGACAATAGGGTATTGCTTTTTGATTTGAAAAGATATATAATTCAATAAACGATCGTTTTTTGAAGGAGATTATTATGCCGAAATGTGAAAATTGCGGAAAGGAATTCGACGGTAGTTTCTGTCCCGAATGCGGTACGAAAGCCGAACCCGATAAGAGCAGTATCAGGAACGAAACGAGAATCGACGTTTCGTACAGCGTGCGCATGAGTGAAAACATGGTGGGCAAAAAATTGAAGGTGCTCATGCTGATCGGCGCGGTGTTCCTGATTATCGTCGGTGCAGTTTGGCTTACGCTCGAACTCGTATTGCCGGGCGAGTGGGAGCCCGAGATTGTTCCGCCCATTATCTTTTTGGCGCTTGGACTTTTCGTCGGCGTTTTTGCGCTTGCATTCAAGCCTATTATAAGGTACTTGACTTTAAAGAATATGGTAGGCAAGGAATCGACGAACTTTTACACCTTTACCGAAGAGGGCTACGAGGTCGTCACGAAAATGAGCGACGGAACGGAGAGCAAGGCAACCGGCAATTACGGCAGCTTTATCGAAGCAAAAGAGTACGCGGATATGTGGCTTTTGTTTATCAACAAAGCGACGGTGTTCTCGGTTTCAAAGGACGGCATGAGAGAGGGCACGGCGGAAGAGCTTACCGCACTCTTCATGCGCAACATGGGAACGAAGTACAAGGTTTGCTACAAAAAATAAATTAGCGGATAAGAAAATTCCCGACCTTTTGCGTCGGGAATTTTTTACCGATTCAAAAACTTTTATAAAATTAAAAAAAATTTTCCTTGAAAGGCTTGTATTTTTTTATCAAATATTGTAAAATGATTTTTGGCAAAAAAAGCTAATTTCAGGAGGAATTATTTCATGGCTAAAAAGTATTGTTACCTCTTTACCGAAGGTAACGCGAAGATGCGCGAGATTCTCGGCGGCAAGGGTGCAAACCTTGCGGAAATGACGAATATCGGTCTCCCTGTACCTCAGGGCTTCACGATTTCGACCGAAGCGTGCACGCAGTATTATGAGGACGGCAGAAAGATCAACGATTCCATTCAAAAGGAAATCATGCAGTACATCGACAAGATGGAAAAAATCACCGGCAAAAAGTTCGGCGACAAAGAGAACCCTCTTCTCGTCTCCGTCCGTTCGGGAGCGCGCGCTTCCATGCCCGGCATGATGGACACCATTTTGAACCTCGGCTTGAACGAAACCGTTGTCAACACGATCGCGGCGAAATCGAACAATCCCCGTTGGGCGTGGGACTGCTACCGCAGATTCATTCAGATGTTCTCCGACGTCGTTATGGAAGTCGGCAAGAAATATTTCGAAAAGCTCATCGACGAGATGAAAGAGAAGAAGGGCGTAACCCAAGACGTCGAGCTCGATGCAGACGACTTGAAAACCCTTGCAAACCAATTCAAAGCAGAATACAAAAAGCAGCTCGGCAAGGCGTTCCCCGACGATCCTAAGGAACAGCTCTTCGAGGCAATCAAAGCGGTGTTCCGTTCCTGGGACAACCCCCGTGCGAACATCTACCGTATGGACCACGACATTCCTTACAGCTGGGGTACCGCGGTCAACGTTCAGATGATGGCGTTCGGCAACATGGGCGACAACTGCGGAACGGGCGTTGCGTTCACGCGTAACCCCGCAACCGGTGAAAAGGGTCTCATGGGTGAGTTCCTCACCAACGCGCAGGGCGAAGACGTCGTTGCAGGCGTTCGCACTCCCATGCCTATCGCAAAGATGGCGGAAGTGTTCCCCGCAGTTTACAAGCAATTCCAGGAAGTCTGCAAGACTCTTGAAAATCACTACCGCGACATGCAGGATATGGAGTTCACCGTCGAGAACGAAAAGCTCTATATGTTGCAGACCCGTAACGGGAAACGTACCGCGGCGGCGGCTATCAAGATCGCTTGCGACCTCATCGACGAGGGCATGATCACCGAGCAGGAAGCTCTTATGCAGATCGACGCGAAGTCGCTCGATATGCTCCTTCACCCGCAGTTCGATCCCAAGGCTTTGAAAGAAGCGGACAAGAAGAACGTCGTCGGCAAAGGTATTGCGGCTTCCCCCGGTGCGGCGGCAGGTACGATCGTATTCACCGCAGAGGACGCGGTTATCGAAGGAAAGAAGGGCAAGAAGGTCGTGCTCGTTCGTCTTGAAACCTCTCCCGAAGATATCGAGGGTATGAAGTACGCGCAGGGTATCCTGACGGTACGCGGCGGACAGACCTCGCACGCGGCGGTCGTTGCGCGCGGCATGGGAACGTGCTGCGTCTCCGGTTGCGGCGACATTAAAATGGACGAGGAGAAAAAGCAGTTCACCCTCGCAGGCAAAGTATATCACGAGGGCGACGGAATCTCCCTCGACGGTTCGACGGGTAACATTTACGATTGCATCATTCCCACCGTTCCCGCAGATCCCAACAGCGGATACTTCGGAAGAATCATGGAGCTTGCTGACAAGTACAAGGCGCTCGGCGTTCGCACGAACGCGGATACGCCCAAGGACGCAAAGCAGGCGGCGGCGTTCGGTGCGCAGGGTATCGGTCTTTGCCGTACCGAGCACATGTTCTTCGGCGAAGGCAGAATCGACAAGTTCCGTGAAATGATCTGCTCCGAGACAGTTGAAGAGAGAGAAGCGGCGCTCGCTAAGATCGAGCCCATGCAGCAGGCAGACTTCGAGGGCTTATTCGAAGCGCTCGGCGGCTACCCCGTAACCATTCGTTTCCTCGATCCCCCGCTTCACGAGTTCGTTCCCACGGACGAAGCGGATATCGAAGCGCTTGCAAAGGCACAGAAGAAGTCCGTTGCGCAGATCAAACAGCTCATCTCCGACTTGCACGAGTTCAACCCCATGATGGGTCACCGCGGCTGCCGTTTGACGGTCACCTATCCCGAAATCGCAGTCATGCAGACGAAGGCGGTTATCAAAGCGGCTATCGCCGTTCAGAAGAAGCACAAGGATTGGAAGGTCGTTCCCGAAATCATGATTCCTTTGACGGGCGAGTCCAAGGAAATGAAGTTCGTCAAGGATATCGTCGTGAAGACCGCGGACGAGGTTATCGCAAAGGCGAAGGCAGATTTGAAGTACGAAGTAGGTACCATGATCGAAATTCCCCGCGCGGCGCTCACGGCGGACGCGATCGCAAAGGAAGCGGAATTCTTCTGCTTCGGTACGAACGACTTGACGCAGATGACCTTCGGCTTCTCGCGTGACGACGCCGGCAAGTTCCTTCCCAGCTACTACGCGAACAAGATTTACGAGAGCGATCCCTTCGCAAGACTCGATACGACGGGCGTAGGCCAGCTCATGGAAATGGCGGTCAAGAAGGGTAGAAGCGTTCGTCCCGCAATGCACTGCGGTATCTGCGGTGAGCACGGCGGCGATCCTTCGTCCATCGAGTTCTGCCACAATATCGGACTCAGCTACGTTTCCTGCTCGCCTTACCGCGTGCCCATCGCAAGATTGGCTGCTGCGCAGGCTAACATCAAGAATCCCCGCAAATAATTGAGGATAATAAAAAATGAAGGCGAAAGCCTTCCTTTTTTAAGGTTTTAAAATATGAAAACTTTATTAAAAAATGCAAAAATATACGACGGTACGGGCGCGGAAGCGTTCATCGGCGATCTGTTGATTGAGGACGACAAGATAGCGGACGTTGCCCAAAAGATAGAAGCAGAGGCGGACGAGGTAATCGACCTTACAGGCAAGAGCATTTCGTCGGGCTTTATCGACGCGCATTCGCATAACGACTGGTTTGCAATCAAAAATAATCCGTTGCCGTACTTCGAACCGTTTATTCGTCAAGGCATGACGACTTTTATTACGGGCAACTGCGGTTTATCTGCGGTCGGTTTCAACGACGATTGCAAAAACGTAGATAAGATGGGAGGCGGGCTGTTCTTTTATAACGATACTACGGGCGTATACGGTGAGACGGATAAATACTTTGCCGCGATAGACGGCAATGCGCCCTGCAATATCGCGTCTCTCGTAGGGCATTGTTCGGCGAGAGCGGCTGTGGCGGGTTATGAAAACCGCAAGCTCACCGCAGAGGAAGAAGAGCAAATGCTCGGTATTTTGGAGCAGGCACTTCAAAACGGTGCAGCGGGAATTTCTCTCGGGTTAATGTACGAGCCGGGAGTATACGCCGATATTGACGAACTGAAAAAGGTTGCCGCACTCTGTATCAAATACAATAAGCCGCTTACGGTACACGCGCGGGCGCTTTCGGCGGTATCGATGGCTTACAAACAGCTTTTAGGCAGGTCGCACCTTCTGCGCGCCGTGGACGAGCTGGTGGAGATTGCAAAGGGTACGAATCTTAAACTTCAATATTCTCACGCGATATTCGTTGGCCGAAAATCCTTTAAGGATAAGACGGAGCTTGTAAAAATCATAAGCAAGCTCAAAGCCGACGGCGTGGATATTATGTTTGATATCTACGACGAATGTTTGGGTGTGTCGGTTATAACCGTAATTCTGCCTGCGTGGTATCAAAGTCTGAGCCCCAAGCAGAAGAAAAAGGCGTTTACCAAGTTCAAACTGTCGTTGCTTGTAAAGGCAACGAGCAAGCTCGTCGGCTTCTATTTCAGCGACATTCAGATAGCGTATATCGGAGAGGGTTACGAAAAGTACGAAGGGAAGACGGTTCATCAGATTGCCGAGGAAGAGGGCATGAAGGACCTTGACGCGTACCTTATGCTCTGCGAAAAAAGCAACTTTAAAGGTAGAGTCAATATGGGACCGTATTCCACTCCACAAATCATTTCAGAGCTTTCCCGCAACGAAAATTGTTTGTATATGACGGATGCTTGGGTGGAAGAACACGGCATTCAAAACCCTGCGATCTACGATTGCTTCCCTAAGTTTTTGCGCGATTCGTTGCTCGGTACGGGTGATACCATGCCGAACACCGTCCGCAAGATGACGGGCGCAACTGCCGACAGGTTTATGCTGAAAAACAGGGGCTATATCAAAAAGGGATATTTTGCCGATTTGACCGTGTTTGACGAGGAAGAGTTAAAAAGGGCTACGCCCGATAAAACGCAGTCGTTTGGAATAGACAAAGTATTCATAAACGGCAAACTCGTACTCGACGGTGAGAATTTGGACGGGCAAGCACTTAAAACTACGGGTAGGGCGTTGCCGATAAAGTAAACCGTCTGCCGCCCTTCGGGGTAACACGTTTGTACAGGCAAATATCAAGAACCCCAGAAAGAAGTAATTTGAATACTAAAAAAGGAAGGCGAAAGCCTTCCTTTTTTAGTTAATGTATTGACAGATGATAAAACTTATGCTAAACCAATACATAGAATTCTATGTATTTTGGAATCAATATGAAAAGTAATAATATAGGCATACTCATAAAAAAAGCGTCTTTGCAGTTGGAAAAAACAGCGCTATCAGTGCTTGCGCCTTATGATATGACGCTTACGCAGTATAAAATACTTGCGTATCTTTACGAAGCTCCGCAGGGCAGTACGAGGCAGGTGGATTTGGAAAGGGCGTTTTGTATGACAAATCCCTC
>JAAUYT010000021.1 GCA_014804975.1 Clostridia bacterium | reverse complement strand
CCTTTACTCCCATTCAATCGTTCCGCAGGGCTTGGGGGTCAAGTCGTAGAGAACACGGTTTACTCCCTCCACCTCGTTCGTGATGCGATTCGTGATATGCTGTAAAAGCTCGAAGGGAACGTTTTCAACGGTTGCCGTCATAGCGTCCTTTGTGTTGACTGCGCGAAGAATTACGGGGTAAGCAAAGGTACGCTTGCCGTTCTTAACGCCCACCGAACGGAAATCGGGCACTGCCGTAAAGTACTGCCAAACCTTGCCCTCCAACCCGTTCTTTGCAAATTCTTCTCTTAAAATCGCGTCCGACTCGCGCACGATTTCAAGACGGTCGCGGGTGATCGCGCCAAGGCATCTTACGCCGAGCCCCGGTCCGGGGAAGGGTTGACGGTATACCATGCCATCGGGAAGTCCCAACGCCTTGCCTACGACGCGCACTTCGTCTTTATAGAGGAACTTCAAGGGCTCTACGAGCTCGAATTTCAAGTCCTCGGGAAGTCCCCCCACGTTGTGATGCGCCTTCACGCCGTCACTCTCGATAATGTCGGGATAGATCGTGCCCTGCGCAAGGAACTCGATCCCCTCCTGCTTTCTCGCTTCCTCTTCGAATACGCGAATGAATTCCGCGCCGATGATCTTACGCTTCTTTTCGGGCTCCGCAACTCCTGCAAGCTTATCGAGGAAACGGTCTACCGCGTCCACGTAAATAAGGTTTGCGTTCATCTGATTGCGGAACACCTCGACGACCTGTTCGGGTTCGCCCTTTCTCAAAAGTCCGTGATTGACGTGCACGCACACGAGGTTTTTGCCGATTGCCTTAATTAAGAGCGCCGCCACGACGGAAGAGTCCACGCCGCCGCTTAAAGCAAGCAGAACCTTTTTATTTCCGACCTGCTTTTTGACGAGCGCTACCTGTTCGTCGATAAACGCCTTTGCAAGCTTGTCGCTGTTAATGCGTTCCATGCTCTCGGGTCTTTTGTTGTTTTCCATATATATCCTCCGTAAAAATGATTTTTATTTGAATCGCTTACTCCCACTCTATCGTTGAAGGGGGTTTGCTCGTGATATCGTAAACGATTTTATTGGCGTGCTTGACTTCGTTCGTAATGCGGGTGGATATCTTTTCGAGCACGTCGTAGGGAATGCGTGCCCAGTCCGCCGTCATGGCGTCTACGCTCGTCACAGCGCGGAGCGCGATCACGTTTTCGTATGTTCTTGCGTCGCCCTGCACCCCCACCGTCTTGCAGTTGGTGAGCACCGCAAAATACTGCCATATCTCGCGGGAAAGCCCCGCCTTTGAGATTTCTTCGCGGAAGATATAATCTGCGTCGCGCAAGGTGATGAGTTTTTCTTTCGTGATCTCGCCCATGATGCGAATCGCAAGTCCGGGCCCCGGGAAGGGCTGACGGTATACGATAGAATCGGGGAGCCCTAATTCCGAGCCGACCTTACGCACTTCGTCCTTAAAGAGATCGCGCAGGGGCTCTACGATTTCCTTAAAATCAATCACCGACGGAAGTCCGCCCACGTTGTGGTGGCTCTTGATGACGTCGCTCTTATCTTTGCCGCTTTCGATGACGTCGGGATAGATGGTGCCCTGCACGAGGAAATCGACCGCACCGATTTTTTCCGCCTCTTCTTCGAATACCTTGATAAACAGATTGCCGATGATCTTGCGCTTCTTTTCGGGATCGCCGACGCCTTTGAGCTTTTGCAGAAAGAGCTCGCTTGCGTCCACTTTTATGAGGTTCATTTTCAGTCCGTATTTGAATACGTTGACGACCTCTTCCGCCTCGCCCTTTCTAAGCAAGCCGTGATCGACGAATACGCAGAGAAGATTCTCGCCGACAGCCTTATGCACGAGCGTTGCCGCAACGGCGGAGTCCACCCCGCCCGACATGGCGCAGAGCACTTTTTTATCGCCGAGCTTTTCTTTTAAAAGCGCGACCTGCTCCTCGACGAAGTTTTTCATCGTCCAATCCCCTGCGGCGTGGCACACGCGGTAGAGGAAGTTTTTCAAAAGATCGTTCCCGTATTCGGAATGCACCACTTCGGGGTGGAACTGAACGCCGTATACGCGCTTATCCTCGTTTCCGAACATCGTGACGGGACAGGTCGGCGTGCTTGCAAGCACCTCGAAGCCTGCGGGAATTTCGCTGACCAAATCGGTATGGCTCATCCAGCACACGCTCGTTTCGGGAATGCCCTCCGAAAGAAGGCTCTCCTTCACAAAGGAAAATTCGCGCTTGCCGTACTCCGCTTTTTCGGCGTGCTCCACCTTGCCGCCCAAAGTATGGGCAATCAGTTGTGCGCCGTAGCAGATTCCCAAAACGGGGATTCCCAAATCGAAAACCTCTTTTGAGATATGCGGCGAATGCTCGTCGTATACGCTGTTGGGTCCGCCCGTAAAGATAATGCCGATCGGTGCAAATTTCTTGATTTCCGCAACGGTCATGGAGCAGGGCTTCAATTCGCAGTAGACGCCGAGATCGCGCACGCGGCGGGCAATGAGTTGGTTGTACTGTCCCCCGAAGTCGAGAACGAGCACTCTTTCGTGATTCATATTTAATTCTCCGTAATCAATCACAAAACGCCCGATAAGGGCGTTTCGTAAGTTTAGTTGCGCGCGGAATAATTAGGCGCTTCCTTGCTGATAGAAATGTCGTGCGGGTGACTTTCGAGAAGTCCTGCATTCGTGATTTTAACAAATTTCGCACTCTTGCGAAGCTCGTCGATATTGTGCTTTCCGCAGTAGCCCATGCCCGAGCGAATTCCGCCCTTCATCTGATAGATGATATCGGAAACGCTTCCGCGGTAAGGCACTCTTCCTTCGACGCCCTCGGGAACGAACTTCTTCGCATTCTCTTGGAAATATCTGTCGTTCGAGCCCGCCGCCATTGCCGCAAGCGAACCCATGCCTCTGTATACCTTGAAGCTTCTGCCTTGATAGAGTTCGATTTCGCCGGGGCTCTCCTGCGTGCCCGCGAGCATGGAGCCGATCATAACGGCGCTGCCGCCCGCTGCGAGCGCTTTGACGATATCGCCCGAATATTTAATACCGCCGTCCGCGATAATGCGTTTGCCGAGCTTGTCCGCCTCTTCCGCGCAGTCCATGACCGCCGTAAGCTGAGGAACGCCGATTCCCGCAACGATACGCGTCGTGCAGATGGAGCCGGGACCGATTCCGACTTTCACGATATCCGCGCCCGCGTCGATGAGCGCCTTCGTCGCCTCCGCAGTCGCGACGTTCCCCGCAATGAGCGTGAGGGACGGGAATTTCTTTTTGATCTCCGCAACCTTTTTCAAAACCATTGCGGAATGTCCGTGCGCGGTGTCGATCGCGATCACGTCGACCTTTGCATCGATGAGCGCCGCAACTCTGTCCATCGTATTTGCCGCAGTGCCCACCGCAGCGCCTACGAGAAGTCTGCCGTGCTTGTCGCGCGCACTGTTCGGATACTGAATACTCTTTTCGATATCTTTAATGGTGATGAGCCCTTTGAGGTATCCCTTTTCGTCGACGATGGGAAGCTTTTCAATGCGGTGCTTGCCCAAAATATTCTTCGCGTCGTCCAAGGAGGTTCCCACGGGCGCGGTGACGAGCTTGTCCTTCGTCATCACGGCGGAAATGGGCTGTTCGTAATTGGTTTCGAACCTTAAATCGCGGTTCGTGAGAATGCCCACGAGCTTGCCGTCCTTCGTAATGGGAACGCCGCTTATTCGGTAGCGCTCCATGAGGGAGATCGCGTCCTTTACGAGATTGTCGGGAGCGAGGTAGAAGGGATCGGTAATGACGCCGTGTTCGCTGCGCTTTACCTTATCGACCTCTTTCGCCTGTTCCTCGATAGACATATTTTTATGAATGATACCCATGCCGCCTTCGCGCGCCATAGCGATTGCAAGGCGGCTCTCCGTAACCGTGTCCATTGCCGCGGATACGATGGGAATATTCAGATTGATTCCCTTTGCGAGCGTGGTTCTCAAATCGACTTCCGCAGGCAGCACGTCGGAGGCCTCGGGAATAAGAAGCACGTCGTCGAACGTTAAACCCTCTTTTACAATTTTGCTCATGTTAAACTCCTTCCAATAGTTTTACGATATCGCTGTAATCATTTTTTTCACTATCTTCAAAGCCGGCGGCTTTAATTTTTTCCAATAACATTTTGCAGAACGCACCGTCCCGCTTTTCAACCGCCTCGATCGAAAGATACACGACGGGGTTCCCCTGCGGGAAGGACTTGTCCGTAGCTTCGATTGCAAATTCGCAAGCCTCTTTTTTCTTTTCGTCCGAAGTTTTTGCAAGGCGGTATTTCACGCAGGAAGCAAGTCCCAAAATATAGGAGCGCATCGTAACTTCTAATTTTACGTCGTCGGAAGAATCCAACTTATAGGAATCGCAGTACGCTTCGAACTTGTCCCTTTGTTCGCTGTCGTCCTCTCCGTAGAGAATCTCAAACCTGTCGTCCGCGATACGGTCGTTTTCCTTTTCCGCCGCAATCACAAAGGAACGAACGAGACAGTCTAGATTGCCCGAACGCTCGTATTCCTGAAATGCGTAATCGCCGCTCAAACTCTTTAAGCCGAGCGACGCCGTAAAGTCCATCATCACGGAGGGTAAGCAAAAGGATACGATTCCGAAAACGGCTATCGCCACAATAAGCGTGATTCCGAGCGTGATAAGCGCAGTCCTTGTGATCGTCTTTTTCATACGTAACAATATATAGCTTTCAGATACCGACTATTCGGATATTTTATCTATTTTATCACAGACTTTTCAAAAAAGCAACCGTTTAAAGAAAAAAGTCATGACGCAAACGGAAATTTCATAGAGTATAGCATGAAAAAATTTTCTTTTTTACTACTTTTGACGGGACTCGTTCCGCTTCTTGCCTCCTGCAAACAAAGCCCCGACTACTTTTCCTACGTTTCGGAACTCCGCTCCGACCTGTTCACGGCGAGCGAAGAAGAATTCTCCGTGACCGTTGCCTGCATCACGCGCGAGCACCCCTACAATAACGACGGAATCAAAGCCACCCTCACCGACGTCGTGGAAATCACGCTCGAAGGCGAAGCCGACGAATACAGCGTATACCTCTTGGGCAACGAACAGATCGGCGGCGAAATGTCCTTCCGCAACACGCGCGGTGACTTCTACTTTTCGCAGAGCGTAAAGTCCTTTCCAAAGGAGAGCGTCACGCTCCGCGTGGAATGGGAGGATACGAGCCGCGAAATCGTCGCAACTTCCGTAAAGACGGAAAACACCCTCTCCCCCGAAAAGGCGCTGTCCCACGCGTTGAGCAATGAAAAAGCGACGCTGGAAAGGTTGAGCGCAAGCGGAAGCTTTAAGGGCGAATTTTACGTGCGACTCTTGCGGCGCGACAAGAATTATTATTACGTGGGGATCGTCGATACGGACGGAAATATGATTTCCCTGCTGCTCGACAGCGAGAGCGGAGAAGTGCTCGCAAGACACGAATAACGATAATAATTTGACTTATTCTGCGAAACGGGCTATAATAGCCCGTGATGGAGAAAGGTGCAAAAAGATTATACCGTTTTTTGTCGGTGCTCTTGGGAGTGCTCGTCTTTTCGGCTGCCCTCATCATTGCCTGTCTCATTGCGGACGCCGTCTGCGAACGCACCGCGCATACAACGCCCTCCTATCAAAAAGAGGATATCACCGAAATTGCCGACAAGTCGGGAACGTGGACGGACGAAGAGATCGACTTTCTCTACCGACAGACGGGGCTCGGCAAGAGCGCTCTTTTGACCATGAAGAGCGAAATCGTATATGAAAACGACGAATTCGTTCCCCTTTCGAGCCGCTTAAAAGTTTTTCAGGACGCACTCTATTACGAGGGTGAAACGGAGCACGAGCTCGTCGCCGACGTATCGAAACGCGACTTGATGAAGGAATTTTTGGCGCCCATCGCACCCTTGGAGGAGGGCGATATTTTCGTCAATTCCTCCACGCATACCTTGGGTTTTCGGAACGGACACGCCGCAATCGTACTCGACGAGGACGGAACGGTATTGGAGTCCTTCGAGCTTGGAAGAGACAGCTCCGTAACGACGAACGGGCACAAGTGGTTTGCCGAGTCCTCGAACTTTATCATTCTGCGGCTGAAAGATCTGAATACGGGCGAAGTTGCCGATAAAGATTTGCGCGCCCGAATCGCACGCGAAGCGAGAGAAAAACTCAAAGGAATTCCCTACTCGCTTGCAACGGGCATATTTTCCAAAAAGGATCAGGGAACTTCGCCAAAAGTTACGCACTGCTCCCACCTCGTTTGGCAGGCGTACAAGAACTTTGGTTACGATATCGATTCGAACGGCGGGCGCGTCGTAACGCCGCGGGACATTGCCCGCTCCCCTCTTTTCGAAGTCGTTCAGGTCTACGGCTTCGACCCCGAAAAACTATGGTGATGAAAAAGCCGAGCGTTTTGCGCTCGGCTTTTTTCAGCTCTTCATGTACTCCGTTAAAATTTGATTCTGTACGTAGAGGTATTCCTCTTTGATATGAGTATAGTCTCCGTCCTCCTCCAAATAGGAAGAAGTCTTTTTATACGCTTCCGCAAAGTCCTCTTTCCAATCGCTCCCGAACGCTTTTTTATATTCCGCCGCCGAAATGCCCTTTGCCGTTCTTAAAGCAAGCATGACGAATTCGAACTTCGCGTCCTCCTTTTCCACCGTCTCGCTCTCGATGACGGGGAGGAAGCCCGAAAGAATACACTTGATATATTCGTCCAAATTGAAGGTATTCGTAAAGCGCTTTCCGCACATGAAGGAGCTTGCCGAAACGCCGAAGCCGATATATTCTCCCCTCTTCCAATAGTTGAGGTTGTGTTTACTCTCGTAGCCCTTCTTCGCAAAATTGCTCACTTCGTAGCGCTCGTAGCCCTTTTCCTTTAAGAGTGCGTAACCGAAGTCGTAGAGCGAACGCACTTCGTCCCCGTCGGGAAGCTCGCCGTTGAGATAGTCGGTATAAATGGGCGTGCCGTCCTCGGGCGTCAACGCGTACATGGAGATATGCTTTGCCCCCACGCCCGCGGCAAGTTCTATGGTCTTTTTAACGTCGTCCTTCGTCTGCCCCTTGATTCCGAGCATGACGTCCACCGAAAAATTTCTGCCTTTCAGAAGCCCAGCGCAGGTCATGAATTCGCGCACCGTGTGAATGCGGTTTAAGTTTTCGAGCTGCTCGTCGATTGCCGTTTGAAGTCCCAC
The DNA here is from genome assembly GCA_014804975.1 of Clostridia bacterium. Classification (GTDB taxonomy): domain Bacteria; phylum Bacillota; class Clostridia; order Christensenellales; family Borkfalkiaceae; genus Gallimonas. Next base: position 49,540 of record JAAUYT010000021.1, on the reverse strand, counting down.
CGAATAGCGGTTGATTCCTGCGCTCGAATACGTTTTGAGCTTGCTTTCGCTGACCGTGCCGGGGTTCATCTCGATCGTCACTTCGGGGTTTTTACTAAGACGCAGAAGCTTAGTGATCTGCTTCATGGCGCCGTAGATATATTTGGGGTCTATCACCGAGGGCGTGCCGCCGCCGATATACACGGTATCGAACACGTAGTCTTTGAGCTCCTTACTGCGCATTTCGATTTCCTTATAAAGACAAGCCATATACGATTCCGCAAAGCTGAGCTTATCGGGAAAGGAAGCGAAATCGCAATAGGTGCATTTCTGTTTGCAGAACGGAATATGTAAATAGATTCCCGCCATTATTCTCTCCAAAGATATTGATTTAAGTCTACGTATCCGTCGTTTACTTCCACGCCCTCGGCGCGCAAAAGCGAAGCCTGCATCTCCCATCCGCCGAACGCGAATTCGGGCGCAAGCCTTCCCTCGCGGTTGACGACCCTATGACAGGGCACGACAACGGGATACGGGTTATGGTGCAACGCGTTCCCCACCTGACGGCTAGCGCGCGGGTGCCCGATTGCCCAGGCAATCATGCCGTAGGTCACTACCTTGCCCTTGGGCACGGTTTTGAGGTATTCGTAAACCTTATCAGCAAATTCTGCCATTACTTATCCTTATTCGTTTTGAGAATTTCCATAAACACTTCGCTAGGCACTTCCACCGTACCGATACGGCGCATACGTTTTTTACCCTCTTTCTGCTTTTCGAGGAGCTTCTTCTTACGCGTAATATCGCCGCCGTAGCACTTGGCAAGCACGTCTTTACGAACCGCCTTGACCGTTTCGCGGGCAATGATCTTTCCGCCCACAGCCGCCTGTACGGGAATTTCAAAGAGCTGACGGGGAATCGCGTCTTTCAAATTTTCGCAAAGCGTTCTGCCGCGCGAATAGGCGTGATCCTCGTGCACGATCATCGAGAGCGCGTCGCACACTTCCCCGTTTAAGAGAATATCGAGCTTGACGAGCTTGCTCTTTTCATATCCCGCGAGCTCGTAGTCGAAGCTTGCGTATCCGCGCGTGCGGCTTTTGAGTTCGTCGAAAAAGTCGTACACAATTTCGTTGAGGGGCAAGCGGTAGTTTAATTTCACTCTGCGCGGGTCGAGATAGGTCATATCGCCGAACACGCCCCGCTTGTCGCGGCACAAATCCATGATGGGTCCCAAATAGTCGGGCGGGGTGAAAATTTCTGCCTTGACGACGGGCTCTTCCATATAGTCGATATCCGAAGCGGGCGGCAGGTGCGAAGGGTTGTCCACGTAAAACTCTTCGCCGTCCGTCTTGTGCACGAGGTAGGAAACGGAGGGTGCGGTCGTAATAATTTCAAGGTTGAATTCCCGCTCGATCCGCTCCTGCATGATTTCCATGTGCAAAAGCCCCAAAAAGCCGCAGCGGAACCCGAAGCCGAGCGCCGCGGAATTATCGGGCTCGAAGGTGAGCGCCGCGTCGTTTAATTTTAACTTTTGAATGGCGTCGCGTAAATCCTGAAACTTGCTTCCGTCCAGGGGGAAGATTCCGCAGAACACGACGGGCTGAACCTTTTTATAGCCGGGAAGCGGCGTTAAAGCGGGCCGTTCAGCGTTCGTAAGCGTATCGCCCACGGCAACGTCCTGAATGGATTTAATGCTTGCCGCAACGTAGCCGACGTCCCCCGCAGAAAGGGAATCCGTGGGTTGCAGGTGGGGTGCGAACACGCCGACTTCCGTCACCTCGTACACCTTGTCGGAAAGGAAGGTCTTAATCTTATCCCCTACCTTCACGCTTCCGTCCATGACGCGCACGAAGAGGATAACGCCCTTATAGTTATCGTAATAGCTGTCGAAGATAAGCGCGGAGAGAGGCGCTTCGGTATCGCCCTTAGGGGGAGGAACGGACTTTACGACCGCCTCCAGAATATCGCGGATATTCGTGCCCTCTTTTGCGGAAACGCAGGGACAGCCCTCCGTATCCAGCCCGATCACTTCTTCGATTTCCTTTTTCGTTTCGTCAATACGGGCGGACTGCAAATCGATTTTATTGATCGTGGGAACGATTTCCAAATCGTTGTCAAGGGCAAGGTAGACGTTTGCAAGCGTCTGCGCTTCGATTCCCTGCGTGGCGTCCACCACCAAAATAGCCCCCTCGCACGCGGCGAGCGAACGGCTGACTTCGTAGGTAAAGTCAACGTGCCCCGGCGTATCGATCAAGTTAAAAACGTACTCGTTGCCGTCGAGGGCGGTATAGAACATTCTCACGGGCGTGAGCTTAATGGTAATGCCACGCTCGCGCTCGATATCCATACTGTCGAGAAGCTGATCTTCCATATCCCGCTTACTCACCTGCCCCGTAAGCTCCATAATGCGGTCTGCAATGGTGCTCTTGCCGTGGTCGATATGCGCGATAATACAGAAGTTGCGGATATTTTGATTGGGTTTTGCCATAATTTCTCCGTAAAGAAAACCGAACTTAAAAAAGTCCAACTAAAAATTGCGTAACGCTATTATAATAAATATCGGGAATTTTTGCAACAACTATTGCATTTTTCGGTAAAATTTGCTAAAATAAAACTATGGAACTCGATTTTATCCTCAAAAAGCCGATCGCGCACCGCGGTCTGCATGATGAAAACAATCCCGAAAACAGTATTTCGGCGTTCCAAGCGGCGATCGTATGCGGTTTCCCGATTGAAATGGACGTGCGTCTAACGAAGGACGGAAAGATCGTCGTCTTTCACGACGACTCCCTTGAAAGAGTGACGGGCGCAAATTTGCTCGTAAAGGACTGTTCCTTCGAAGATTTATCCCTCTTGCGCCTTTCGGGAAGTCAGGAGCGCATTCCCCTCTTTACCGATTTCTTAAACGAAGTAAACGGTCAGGTGCCCCTTTTGATCGAGCTTAAAAATATGCCCAACGTAAACACGAAGGACTTTATTTCGCTCTTTTGCGAAGAGCTCAAAGATTATAAGGGCGAATACGCCGTTCAGAGCTTTTCCCCCTTCTATATTAAGGAATATAAAAAGCTCCGCTCCGATATTCCCGCGGGAATCCTTGCGACGGCGGACTCGACGAAGAAAGATTTTGGCAACTCGCCTATTTGGAAAATCAAAGCGCGCGCAGTCAAGAACATGAGCTTTAACAAGAGCGTGAAGCCCGATTTTATCAGCTACCACTTTACGGACTATCCGAACAAGGCAACTGTAAAATATACGGGTCCCAAGCTCGGCTGGACGGTGCGTTCGCCCGAAGAAGAAGCGATTGCAAGAAAGTACGCAAACAATATTATCTTTGAAGGCTATATGCCCAAAATACCCGAATAATTTTATTTAAAAATTTACCGCCCGCGGCGTTACGCCGCGGGCGGTTTTCGTTTAGTGATGGCAGTGTTCGCAGTCGTGCGGGTGAAGATCGCACTTTTTAACGATCTCCTCTTCCGTCATCTTTCCCTGCTTTCTGTAATAGTCGGCAATTGCCTCGTGAATGGCTTCTTCCGCCAAAAGCGAACAGTGAATTTTTACGGGCGGAAGTCCGTCCAAAGCCTCGACGACGTCGCTGTTTTTGAGCTTTAACGCCTCTTCCACCGTCTTGCCCTTGATCATTTCCGTAGAAATACTGCTCGTTGCAATGGCGGCGCCGCAGCCGAACGTCTTGAATTTCACGTCCACGATCACGTCGTTTTCGATTTTGAGATACATTTTCATAATGTCCCCACAAACGGGGTTGCCCACTTCTCCCACGCCCGAAGCGTCCTCTATCTTCCCGACGTTCCGCGGGCTCGTGTAGTGGTCAATGACTTTTTCCGAATAATCCATTTTAATTTTCTCCTATAAATTTTTCGTATAAGGGCGACATATCCCGAAGCCTTTGAACGATTTCCACTAAGCTTTCAATGAGAAAGTCGATTTCCTCTTTGGTGTTGTATTTGCCGATCGAAATTCGAAGCGACCCGTGCGCGATCTCGTGCTTTAAGCCGATTGCAAGCAATACGTGCGAAGGGTCGAGCGAACCCGAGGTGCAGGCGCTTCCGCTCGAAGCGCAAATTCCCTTCAAGTCGAGATTGAGAAGAAGTCCCTCGCCCTCGATAAACTCGAACGAAATATTGCTCGTCCCCGCAAGCCGCCTCTTTGTATCGCCGTTCCTCTTGATATAGGGAATACGCTTTTCGATTTCCGCTTCGTAGTAATCGCGAAGAGCGCGCACTCTGTCGTTCTTTTCTTTAAGCCCTGCGTAGGCAAGCTCCATTGCCGCCGCAAGCCCAACGATGCCCGCAACGTTCTCCGTGCCCGCGCGTCTCCCCTTTTCCTGATGCCCGCCGTCGACGAACCGTTCAAAGCGCACGCCCTGTTTTACGTACAAGGCGCCCACCCCTTTGGGGCCGTAAAATTTATGCGCGGAGAGCGACAGGCTGTCGATCCCCAATGCCTTTACGTCGATGATTTCGCTTCCGACTGCCTGCACCGCGTCCGTGTGGAAGAACACGCCGTGCTTCTTTGCGATTTCCCCGATCTCCTTCACGGGTTGAACCGTTCCGATTTCGTTGTTCGCAAACATGACGGAAATCAAAATCGTATCCTTTCTGATAGAGCTTTCGAGCTCTTTCAAATTAAGAATCCCGTTTTCGTCCACCGAAACGTAAGTGACCTCGAAGCCCTCCCGTTCAAGCGCCCTGCACGTTTCCAGTACCGCGGGGTGCTCGATTTTGGAAGTGATAATATGCTTGCCCTTATTCCGGTACCGCCTTGCGATTCCCTTGATCGCGGTGTTGTCGCTCTCGCTTCCGCTTGCGGTAAAGTAGATTTCGGCGGGCTCGCAATTCAAAATTTTTGCAACCTTTGCCCTTGCCTCTTCCACCGCCTTATGCGGAACCTTCGCAAGCTTATAGATCGCCGAAGGATTTCCGTACTCCTCCGTAAGATAGGGCAGCATTTGATCGAGCACGCTTTTATCGAGCCTGGTCGTAGCCGCATTGTCTAAATATATCATACGTTCTCCTTTCAATTCATACCCGTTAAGTAGGATTTATTCTCAAAAATAAAAGGCATTTAACGCCTTGTGATTATTTTGAAATCAAATCGGAAAGCTTCACGCTCTGTAAGTATTCCGTGATCAGACCGTCCAACTTTTCCCAACAGCTCAGGCTGGAACAATTGCCCATTCGCTCGCAGCCCACGCTTTCGAGACAGGGCGCAAGCTTGGGAAGATCGCCCGTCACCGCCAAAATTTCCCGAACGCTGTATTCTTCGGGCGCTCTTACAAGACGGTACCCGCCCTGCGCGCCGCGCACGCTCAATATAAGATTCGCCTTCAAGAGCATAGAGATGATTTTCTCGGTGTACTTTGCGGAGGCGTCCTGCGTCTTCGAGAGCTCGGAAACGGAGAGGAACCCGTCTCCGTGTTTTGCAAGCTCTACCATAATTCTGACCGCGTATCTGCCCATCGAAGAAATCTTCATAACCGCACCGTTTCCATATCCTACCGAATCGGTATGATTTATTATAACCCCGATACGACCGCTTGTCAACCGTTTTTCGGAAAAAATTTTCAGCGGGCGAAAATTCCCTTCCGCTCGCGCACTTCCTTGACCGAAAACCCCGCCTCCGTCACGATCGAAGTAAGCGCTTCGTCGGAGAGCGAAGTTTCCACCAAAATAACGCCCTTCTTATAATTGGCGCGCGCGCCCGAGACGCCGTCGGAAAGTAACAGCTTTTTTTCGGCACGCTCCGCGCATTTTTTACAGCACATACCTTCTGTTTCGATGATCTTTTTCATAAATATCATTATAACACGGTTTTTTGGGACAAGCAAGCAAGTTTTCCAAAAAATTCTTTTCGACAAAATACAATAAAATACGAAATTAGGATTGAAAAATATAAAAGATTATGATATAATATGCTGAGTGAACAAAAGTCGCCGCTTATAAAATACGGCGCACAACAGATAGGAGGTCATATATGAAACAATGCACAGCGTGCGGAACTGCGGAACAGCTCAAAAAGTTGCATGCCGTGATCGATGAATCACGCGAAACTCCCGGTTGTCTCATGCACATCTTACAGGAGGCACAGGCGATCTACGGATACCTGCCCTTGGAAGTCCAGAAAACGATTGCGGAGGGGCTTGGAATTTCCCTTTCGGAAGTCTACGGCGTAGCAACTTTCTATTCGCAATTCTCTTTGAAGCCCAAGGGAAAACACCGCATCAGCGTATGTCTTGGAACCGCTTGCTACGTAAAGGGATCGGACAAGATCCTCGAAGAGGTTGAAAAGCAGCTCGGAATCAAATGCGGCGAATGCACGGAGGACGGATTGTTCTCGATCGACAGCTGCCGCTGCGTCGGCGCCTGCGGACTTGCACCCGTCATGATGATCGGCGAAGAAGTTTACGGTAAACTTACGCCCGACATGGTAAAGGGAATACTCGATTCTTACAGGGGGGAAAAGAAATGACCATTCAAGAATTGGAAGCCATCAGAAAAAAGAAAGGCGACCTCATTAAGGTAAGACGCGTCATTCGCGAAGAGGGCGAAAAACTCGCTAAAAAGACGGGCTACCGCAAACAGGTGCTCGTGTGCGGCGGTACGGGCTGTACTTCCTCGAAGTCGATGCAGGTCATCGAACAGCTCGAAAAATCGCTGAAAGAACTCAAAATCGACGACGTGCTCGTCGTTAAAACGGGCTGCTTCGGGCTCTGCTCGTTAGGTCCCATCATGATCGTGTATCCCGAGGGTGCGTTCTATTCGCAGATGACCCCCGAACACGTGAAGACGGTTGCCGAAAAGCACCTCGTCAAGGGCGGCGAAATCGTAAAAGAGCTCCTCTATCAGGGAACCGTTTTAAAGGACGGCTCGGTCATTCCCTTTGCGGAGACCCCCTTCTATAAAAAACAACTCCGTATCGCGCTTCGTAACTGCGGCGTTATCGCACCCGAGGACATCGAAGAGGCAATCGCGGCGGGCGACTACGAAGCGCTTGAAAAAGTGCTCACGACGATGACGCCCGACGACGTTATCAACGAAATGCTCGCTTCGGGCTTGCGCGGCAGAGGCGGCGCGGGCTTCCCCACCGGAAGAAAGTGGGCGTTTGCAAAGGCTTCGGCAGGCGATATCAAATACGTTTGCTGTAACGCCGACGAGGGCGACCCCGGCGCGTTCATGGACCGTTCCGTTTTGGAGGGCGACCCCCACTGCGTACTCGAAGCAATGGCGATCGCGGGCTTTGCGATCGGCGCTCATCAGGGTTATATCTACGTGCGTGCGGAGTACCCCATCGCCGTTCAGCGTTTAAAGATCGCAATCGATCAGGCGCATGAAAGAGGCTTGCTCGGCAAGAACATTTTGGGACTCGGATTCGATTTCGATATCGAAGTACGTCTCGGCGCGGGCGCGTTCGTCTGCGGCGAGGAGACCGCGCTCATGACTTCTATCGAAGGTCACAGAGGCGAGCCCCGTCCCCGTCCTCCCTTCCCCGCAGTCAAGGGCTTGTTCGGCAAACCCACCATTTTGAACAACGTTGAAACGTGGGCAAACGTCAACCCCATCATTACGAAGGGCGCAAAGTGGTTCTCCGAGATCGGTACCGAGACCTCCAAGGGTACGAAGGTATTCGCACTCGGCGGAAACATTACGAACGTAGGTCTCGTGGAAGTTCCCATGGGAACGACGCTTCGCGAAATCGTTGAAGAGATCGGCGGCGGCATTCCGAACGGCAGAAAGTTCAAGGCTGCTCAGACGGGCGGTCCTTCGGGCGGCTGCATTCCCGCGCAGTGCATCGATACTCCTATCGACTACGACAACCTTATCGCGATCGGCTCTATGATGGGCTCGGGCGGTATGATCATTCTCGACGACAGCAACTGCATGGTCGATATTTCCAAATTCTATCTTGAATTCACGGCGGACGAATCCTGCGGTAAATGCACTCCCTGCCGTATCGGTACCAAGAGGCTGTTACAGCTTCTTACGAAGATCACGGAAGGCAAGGGCGAACCCGAAGACATTCAGAAGATCGAAGAGCTTGCTTCTCACATGAAGTCCTCTTCCCTCTGCGCTCTCGGACAGAGCGCGCCCAACCCCGTGCTCTCCACGATGCGCTACTTCCGTAACGAATACGAAGAACACATCAACGAAAAGAAATGCGCCGCGGGCGTGTGCAAGGCGATGCTCAACTACACGATCGACAAGGATAAGTGTATCGGCTGCGGTCTCTGCGCAAAGAACTGCCCCGTAAGCGCCATTTCCAAGACCGACTACGTTGCCGCAGGGCACAAGCTTCCCTCCATGGCAATCGACGGCGCGAAATGTATCAAGTGCGGCGCGTGCCTTGCAAACTGCAAATTCCACGCGATCGAGAGAAAGTGAGGTAAACGACAATGGCGAAAAATATCAATTTGAAAATCAACAATATTCCCGTCACCGTTCCCGAAGGAACGACGATTTTGGAAGCGGCAAGACTTGCCCACATCGAAATTCCCACGCTCTGCTATCTGAAAGACGTAAACTGCGTCGGCTCCTGCCGTATGTGCCTCGTAGAAGCTACGGGCGCGCGCGGCTTGGTCGCGGCGTGCGTCTATCCCGTTGCGGAGGGTATGGAAGTCAGAACGAACACCGAGAAGTGCCGCCAGAGCCGTAAGATGACTTTGGAGCTTCTCCTCTCCAAGCACAAGAAAAAGTGCCTTTCCTGCGAGAGAAACCACAACTGCGAATTGCAGAAGCTCTCCTTGGGCTACGGCGTAGACGAGGACCGCTTCCAGGGCGAGAACTACGTTCTTCCCATTGACGACGCGGCTCCCGCAGTCGTCCGCGACAACGACAAGTGCATCAACTGCTCCCGCTGCGTTGCGGCTTGCGAAAAGCAGCACGTAAACGCAATCGGTCATATCGGCAGAGGCTTTAACGTGCATATCGGCAGTGCGTTCGATATGCCCCTCAAAGATTCCGTCTGCGTAGGCTGCGGTCAGTGTATCGTTGCCTGCCCCGTCGGTGCGCTCTCCGAGCGTTCGACGATCGACGAAGTATGGGAGGCTATCTCCGATCCTCAAAAGCAGGTCGTATTCTTCACCGCTCCCTCCGTGCGCGCAACGCTCGGCGAGGCGTTCGATTTGCCCGTCGGCACGAACGTCGAAGGCAAAATGGTTGCGGCGATCCGTCGCCTCGGTCCCGACCACGTGTTCAACATGGACGTGACCGCAGACCTTACCATTATGGAAGAGGCAAGCGAGCTTATCAACCGTATCAAGACGGGCAAGCCCATGCCTATGTTCACTTCCTGCTGCCCCGGCTGGGTCAAATTCGTAGAGAAGAAATATCCCGAAATGATCCCCCACCTCTCCACCTGCAAATCGCCTCAACAGATGTTCGGCGCACTCTTAAAGAGCTACTGGTGCGAGAAGAACGGCATCGATCCCAAAAACCTCTACGTCGTATCCGTTATCCCCTGCACGGCAAAGAAGAACGAGTGCAAGCGCGAAGAGATGATCGAAGACGTAGACGCAGCAATCACGACGCGCGAGCTTGCCCGCATGATCAAGACCGCAGGTATCAAGTTTACGGAGCTCCCCGACGAACAGTTTGACAACCCCTTCGCTACGGCAACGGGCGGCGGTGCGATCTTCGGCGCGACGGGCGGCGTTATGGAAGCGGCGCTCAGAACGGCGGCGCACATGATGGACGGCAGCTTCGAGGTTCTCGACTTCTTTGCCGTACGCGGTACGCAGGGCATTAAAGAGGCAACCTACCTCGTAGCGGGCAACACCGTAAGAGTTGCGGTCGCTTCGGGACTTGCAAACGCCGAAACGATCATCAAGCAGGTCAAGTCGGGCGAGAAGCAATACGACTTCATCGAGATCATGGCTTGCCCCGGCGGCTGTGTGAACGGCGGCGGACAGCCTACCCTTTCGGACAGCGTGCGCAACAGCGTGGAGCTTAAATCGGCAAGAGCGCAGGCGCTCTACAATGCGGACGTTAAAAACGAATACCGCCGCAGTGCGGACTCCCCCGTTATGGACGTCGTCTACAACGACTACCTGCAATTCCCCAACAGCCCCAGAGCTCACAAGATTTTGCACACGAGCTACAAGGCTGACAAGAAAATTTAAGTTTTCTGAAAAACCGGCGTACGCATGGGAATTCCCATGCGTACGTTTTTTTATCGTTGACTTTTTTTCTTTGATTGCATATAATGTTTTCGTATGCGAAAGGAAACTGCGAAAAAGATATTCGGAATTTTATTTATTCTCGGGGCGGCGCTGTCGTTTGCTCTCATGAATCTTTTCGTAAACTTGTCGGGCGAACTCCCGCTCATGCAAAAGGTGTTCTTCCGCAACTTTTTTGCCACGATCATCGTGTTCTTTACGCTCCTTTTTTCCAAGCAGAAATTCCGCATTCACGATAAGAGCTGTATTCCGTGGCTCTTTTTAAGGGCGGGGATCGGCTATTTGGGAGTGATACTCAACTTTTATGCGATCGACCATATCGGCAGTATTTCCGACGCTTCGATTTTAAACAAGCTCTCCCCTTTCTTTGCGATTCTCTTTTCGGTATTCCTCATGAAGGAAAAGCCCACGATTCCCGAAATGATCTTCGTGCTTATCGCCTTTGCGGGCGCAATGCTCGTCGTCAATCCCCGCTTCGATATGAAAATCATTCCCGCGATTTCGGGCTTTTTAAGCGGCGCGTGCGCGGGCTTTGCCTATACCTGCGTTCGGGTGCTCGGTAAAAAGGGAGAGCGCAACGATATGATCATCTTCTTTTTCTCCGCCTTCTCTACGCTCGTCTCTTTGCCCTTTATGATTATTTATTACAAGCCTATGACGGGAATGCAATGGCTCTATATGGTGCTTGCGGGGCTTTCGGCGGCAGGCGGGCAATTCTTTATTACCGCCGCTTATAAGCAGGCTCCCGCCAAGGAGATCGCCGTATTCGACTATGCGCAAGTGCTCTTTGCGGCGATCCTCGGACTCCTCTTCCTGAATCAAGTTCCCAAGACGCTAAGCATTATCGGGTACGTGGTCATCATAGGAGCGGCGGTCGGGAATTTTATCTATCGACTTGAAAAAAGCAAGCGCGAAGCACGCAAAAAAGAACTTTCGCAAAAAATTAACACGAAAAGCGGATAAATCTTTCTCTTTCGCGTTGCTTTTTTATCAAAACTGTGGTAAGATGTATTTGGTATATTATGGAAGAGAATCAATCTGAACAACCTACTCCCGAAGAAAACGTTCCCTCTACTGAAACGGACAAGCCTGCAACGCCTGACGAAAGCGTAAATGCAGGAGAAGAAGTTACGGTAGAACAGAGCGAAGAATCCGAGGAAGAGCTCGAAAAAAGAGAAGAGGAAGAGCTGGAAGCGACGAAGGACAGCAAAGAATTTGCTGCCCGTTATCAGTCTGCAAAAGAGCGCGACATTGAAAAGCTCTCCAAAGAAATGGAGGAGCGTTCCTCCAACAACACCAAAAAGAAAAAGTGGAAGACCGCAATTAAGATCATTTTAATGATTGCACTTATCGGGCTTTCTATCGGACTGATGTTCGGGCTCGGCGACTATATTCACGGCGATACGCTCGGCTTTGTGGAAATGCTGAAAACCACGTTCCGTTGGCAGTACTTCCTCATCTTCCTTGCGGTGGTAGCGGGTTATATTTTCTTCGAAAGCCTGAAATACTCCTATCTTTTGAAAATTTCTACGGGAAAATGGCGGCTGAAAAATTCGCTCAAAGTCATGTTCCTCGGAAAATATTACGACGGCATCACCCCTTTGGGTACGGGCGGACAACCCTTCCAAATCTACTATCTGCACAAACGGAACGTTCCCGCAGGCGTTGCAACCGCGATTCCTCTTGTCAAATATATCGTAACGACTTTCGTATTCGGAATTATTTGCGCCGTATTCCTCGGCTTGGCTCCCAACCAATTTCGGGATAATTCCGTCATATCGAACAAACTCAATCTGAGTTTCATGATCATTGCCTGGATTTCATGGGCACTTAATATGTTGATTCCAACCATTATGATCCTTCTTTCTTCTTTCCCGAAAGTAGGCAAGAAAATCATCGTTTGGATCGTCAAGGTGCTGCACAAAATGCACATCGTCAAACATAAATACCCCGTCATGAAGAAGTACGTGTACGAAGTGACGGAATACCGCAACGCGCTTAAACTTTTGATAAAAAAGTGGTATATGTTGATTCCGCTTATAATCTTTGCGGCTGTGGTAACTTTCATTTCCATGTCTATCCCCTTCTTTACCGTCACCGCCATTGCCGGCGTAGATCCTACGATAAACCTTCTGGTTCAGATGTGGAGCCTTACTGCCGTCTCCTACTTCTCTGCCTCCTGGGTGCCTACACCGGGAAACAGCGGCGCGTCCGAAACGACGACCTTCTTTATTTTCTCCACCGTTGCGGGAGTCGAATCCGTCATTGGTTGGGTCGTGTTCACTTGGAGATTCGCCACCTTCTACCTGTATATCTTGATCGGCGTATGTATGACGGTATTCTCCATGATACGCGACGCGGTTCGCGCCAGACGCGCCCGCAAGCAACAAAACCAAAGCGAAATAAAATAAGAGAGACTTTCGTCTCTCTTTTTTTTACTGTAAGCCTACGATCGTTGCCGTGGGCTTTTTATTATGGATCACGAGATAGCAGTAGCTCGGTTCGGTATACGAGCCCGCAGACCCCGGATTGATACACAAGACGCCGTCTATCTCTTCTATCGCGGCGCGGTGCGTATGACCGTATAGCGCGATTTCGCAGCCTTGCTCCTTTGCACGGGCGGCGAGTCGGGAAAGCCCGCTCTTCACGCCGTACTTATGCCCGTGACAGCACAAAATCGAAAGCCCCTCCGCCTCGATCACGCACTCGTCCTCTCCGCCGCCCGCGTCGCAGTTCCCCTTTATTAAGTAAGTCTTTTCGGGAAACGTTCGCATGACTTCGTGAAAGTCCCCCACTCCGTCGCCGAGGTGAATAACGTAATCGTTCTCCGCGGCAAGCGGCAAAATCTTTTCGACCATCTTTCTTCTTCCGTGCGAATCGGAAACGATTAAAAAGGTTTTCATAGAGCCCCCTTTAAGGAATCTAAGAGCCCCGCAAGCGCTCTGCCCCTGTGCGAAACGGAATTCTTCTCTTCGTCGGAAGCCTCGGCAAAGCTCTTTTTTAGATCTTCGCTCAAAAACAGGCTGTCGTATCCAAAACCGTTTTCCCCGCGCTCCTCTTCCAATATCGTGCCGTAAGTTTTCCCAATCGCAGAATACTCTCTTCCGTCGGGGAACACGAGCGCAACGGCACAGGTAAAGCTTGCTCTTCTGTCCGTCTTACCCTTCATATTTTTTAACAAAAGCTTTCTGTTTTCGGCACTGTCGCCGCCCGAATAGCGCGCGCTGTAAATACCGGGTTCTCCCCCCAAAGCGTCCACGTTAAGCCCGCTGTCGTCCGCAAGCGCCGCACGCCCCGTCTTTTTTACGACTGCCCGCGCCTTTAAAAACGCGTTTTCGAGAAAGGTCGAGCCAGTCTCTTCCACTTCCTCGAAGAAGCCCGCCTCTTTCGCGGAAATTACCGTATAGCCTTTGAGAATCTCTCTCATCTCTTTTAATTTATGTTCGTTGCCCGTTGCGGCAACGATTACTTTTTCTTCCATAATTACTCCTTTATTTGGGAAGTTGTAATTTCGAATTTATCGACGTCTACAAGCCCTTTGTCCGTAAGGCGCAGCTTGGGAATGACCGCAAGCGATAAAAACACGAGCGACATAAAAGGTTCTATTCCCTCTTTGATTCCCATACGCCGCGCGTGCGCGGTGATTTCTTCCGTCTCTAAGATGACCTCTTCGTAAGGCTTGCTTGACATGAGCCCCGCAATATCGAGGGCAAACGCCCTTTCAAATTTACCGTTCACAACCGCCATGCCGCCGCCCGCCTCTTTTAAAAGCGCCGCAACGCGCGCCATAGCCGTATTATCGTCGCCGACCACGACGAGGTTATGACTGTCGTGAGAGACGCTTATACCGAGCGCACCGCCCTTCAAACCGTACCCGCTCAAAAGGCACTTGCCCATATTTCCGCTTGCAAAGTGCCGCTCGATAACGGCAAGCTTGCAAACGCCTTTTGGAAGAAGCACGTCCCCCTTTTGACTCGAAACGTTTAAAACTTCCTCTTCCGTCATAATGCCGTTCGGCTTCACGCGCATGACGCGCACCTTGCCCGAAAGGTCAAGCCTGAAATCGTCCGCCGTAACTTCTTTAATTTTGACCGTGCTTTTGACTTCCTTGCTTGAATAGCGTTCCGCATGGAAAAGCGTTTTATCCCCCTCTGCAACGAGCACGCCGCGTTTGAATACTCCTAAAACGCGGAAGTCCTTCAAGTCCTCTACGAGCGCGATATCTGCGTCGTACGAGGGCGCAAGCGCGCCCTTATCCTTTAAGCCGTAGCACTCCGCCGTGTTCAGGGTAGTGCAGGCGATCGCCCAAGGCGCGGGAATACCCATGCGCACGAGCCGCTTTAACGCATCGTCGATTTCGCCGTGGTTTTTCAAATCGTAAGCGTTCCGATCGTCCGAACAGAGAATAGAGCGGCGAAAATTATAAGCGGTCATTGCCTTTGCGTTCTCTTCGAGGTTGTGTGCGGAAGAGCCGTTTCGAAGCTGCACGTAGAGCCCGCGTTTTAGCTTTTCGCGGCAGTCTTCGGCATTCACGCATTCGTGATCGGTCTTGATTCCCGCCGCCGCGTAAGAGTTTAGCGCGTCACCCGAAAGCGCGGGCGCGTGCCCGTCAACGATCTTGCCCTGCGACAGAGCCGCCTCTATTTTGGAAAGCGCTTCTTCGTCCGCGCCAACGACGGCGGGATAGTTCATAAACTCCCCCAAGCCGTAAAAGAGGTCGCGCCCGATTTCCTGCTCCGTCTCCTTACCGTTAAGCACCGCTCCGCTCGTCTCGAAGGGGCTTGCGGGCACGCAAGAGGGAAGCTGCAAACAGACTTCTAAGGGGTTCACGCCGCGGTAAAGAATATGCGAAAACGCTTCCTTCATATATTCCGCGCCCGCGATCCCGCACACGTTCACGATCTCATGCGGATCGGCAATAATGACTCCCGTGCCGTGCTTTACGGAAAGGAGCGCAAATTCTTCGGGGGAAAGCATGGAGCTTTCGACATGGATATGCGCGTCGATAAAGGACGGCAACGCATACGCGCCGTTTGCGTTATAAACCTCTTGCGCGTCGTACCCGCTTCCGATGCCGACGATTTTGCCGTTTTTCACGGCGATCTCGCCCTCTTCTATTTCTCCCGTAAATACGTTGAATACCTTTGCACCCTTTATCACAAGGTCGCATTTTTCCCGCTTCATAGCGGCGTCGATTAAAGATTTCATCAAATAAATTATAACATAAAAGCGGCTCGTAATCAAGCCGCTTTTATCAATTTCATTTCAATTTTGCGCGCATACGCATGGAGTTGAGAACCGCCAATAGCATAACGCCCGTATCGCCCAACACCGCCGCCCACAGAGGCACGAACCCCAGCACGGACAAAACCATTAAGGCAACCTTTACGGCGATTGAAAACACGATATTCTGCGTAACGATCCTGCGCGTCTTCTTTGCGCCTTTGACAGCCTTGGGAAGCGCGGACAGCTTATCGCTTGCAAGCACGAAATCGCTCGCCTCGATCGCTGCGTCGCTCCCGAGCGCGCCCATAGAACAGGCGACGTCACTTGCCTTCATGACGGGCGTATCGTTGATGCCGTCGCCCACGTAGAGGAGCTTTCCCTTTTTGGAGAGCCTTTCCGCCTCCTCCGCCTTTTGCGCGGGAAGCAAATCGGACACGATCGTATCGAGCGGAAGCCCCTTTAAGCTCTCTTCCGCGCGCGCCCTCGTGTCGCCGGTGAATACGGCAATCTCCTGAACGCCCGCCTTTTTGAGCTCGGAAAGCGCTTCCTTCGCATCCTCCCTTACGCAGTCGTCGATTTCGATACTGCCCACGAACTTCCCCTCCTCCGCAACGTACACGACGAGGCGGGAGGTTTCTGCCTCCGTAAACTCGATTCCCTCTTCCTGCATGAGCCGACGGCTTCCTACAAGCACCTGTTTGCCATCTATAACGGCTTTGAGCCCTCTGCCCGATATCTCTTCGCAACTCTCTGCACGCGTCGCTTCCACACTCTTGAACGCCTGTGCGAGCGGGTGGGAAGAGCACTTCTCCGCAGCTGCGGCAAGCGCAAGCGCGCGTTCGTCGCCGTTGACTTTTGCTACCGTGAACTTTCCTTCCGTAAGCGTTCCCGTCTTATCGAACGCAGCGCACTTGATCCCCGCAAGGATATCGAGATACACTGCGCCCTTCGTCAACACCCCGTGCCGCGCAAGCGTTCCTACGCCCGAAAAATAGGTGAGCGGAACGGAGATGATGAGCGCGCAGGGGCAGGAAATAACGAGGATATTCAGCGCCGTCATGATCCACTTTGAAAAGTTGTAGCCGTCTAAAAGGGGCGGCACGACCGCAACGAGAATCGCAAGAAGCACCACGACGGGCGTATAAATTCTTGCGAACTTCGTAATGAACTTTTCGGGCTTCGCTTTTTTGGAGGAAGAGTTCTCGACAAGCTCCAAAATCTTTGCTGCCGCGCTCTCATGCTCGGGACGCAACACCTCCGCCGTGACCGCCGCGCCCGCATTCACGCACCCCGACAACAGCTCGTCGCCCGCGTGCTTTTCCTGTAAATACGCTTCGCCCGTCATGGACTTCGCGTCGATTTCGGCGTAGTCTGAAAGTAATTTGCAGTCCGCGGGAACTTTATCCCCCTTTCTTAAAAGAATGGTATCGCCCGCCTTCAAATCTTCGGGAAGCACCTCTTCCTCTTTACCGTCTTTTAAAAGGATTGCGCCGTCGCTTTTGAGGGACGCAAGCTTTGTGATAGCCCCGCGCGACGAGCCCACCGCAATCGACTGCAACAGCTCGCCGATTCCGTAGAGGATCATGACGATCGCGCCTTCCATACTCTCTTTGAGCGCAAACGCGCCCGCCGCCGCTATCGTCATTAAAAGGTTTTCGTCCAATAAAATTCCCAAATGGAACCCGCCCTTGAAGATTTTGGGGATATTCATGATGACCGTCCAGACGACTGACCAGCCCGCCGCCGCGAACGAAGCAAGATACAGCCCGAAGCTCACCCATTCGTTGATACTATCGAAAAAGGAGATGACGAGCGCAGGGATAAAGAACGCGATCGCTACCGCAAGGCTTACGATTTCCTTGATATGCCGTTCCTTTTTTTGAGGCGCGTTCCCTTCTACGATTTCCACTTCCTCGAAATGGGATATCGTATATCTCGCTTTTTCCTCGCTCTCTTCTGCGGTTTCGTCCGCAAGAGAGAGGCTGACGCGCTGGGTCATAAAA
Source organism: Clostridia bacterium (assembly GCA_014804975.1). Classification (GTDB taxonomy): domain Bacteria; phylum Bacillota; class Clostridia; order Christensenellales; family Borkfalkiaceae; genus Gallimonas. The sequence goes on along the minus strand of JAAUYT010000021.1, from coordinate 32,143 downwards.
TCGACCTGCACTTCCTCTACGCCCTTGATTTCCTTTAATTCGTCCTGCAATTCAAGTGCGCACGCCGCGCAGTCGAGATTGCGAATCTTAATGACCTTTTTCATAACTCCTCCTTACAACCTATATGCGCGAGTGCAAGCTCCAACACGGCGAGGATATGCGCGTCCGCAAGCGAATATACGATATTCTGCCCGTCCCGCCGCGCTTTAATAATGCGGTTGTCGCGCAAAATTCTGAGCTGATGCGAAACGGCGCTCTGATTGCCCCCTACCGCCTCGACGATATGATACACGCACATCTCCCCTTCGCGGAGCGCAAGCAAAATTTTTAATCTGCTCGGCTCGCTGATTGCCTTAAACTGGGCGGAGAGCTTTTCGATGCTCTCATTCGTCGGCATATTTTCCTTAGCGCGCTTTGCAGAAAGCTCGTGCGCTTCTTCGTGATTACATTCCATAACTTACCTCTGTATATTAGTATATGAATAACTGTTCATATATTACCACAAGAAAAAACGCCTGTCAAGCGTTTTTTGAAAAAATTTTTAAATTTCTCGCGGTGAGCGGAAAACCCTTCCGCTTAAATATGCAAGCCCGCCCGCAAGCTCCAAGCTAAGTTCTTTGGCGACAAGGCGTTGGCGCGTAAGGTTGTGGGCGCGGTTGAAGCTATCGTTCCCGTACTTGGTGTCCCCCGCGACGGGTGCGCCTAAATAGGCAAGGTGAGCGCGTATCTGGTGGGTCTTGCCCGTGTGCAGGGTCACGCGCAAAAGGCTCGTCTCTTCCCGCTCTTCCAAAACCTCGTACTCGGTCACGATCTTTTCGCCCCTGTCCTTGGAAATGCGCACGAGCGAACGCCTTTCGTCCTTTTCGAGACACGCCTCCTCAACGGCGTGCTTCTTAGGCATTTTTCCTACGACAAGCGCCAAATAAATCTTCTTCGTAAGGCGAGCGCGGAACGCGGAGAGAAGCTCCCCTTCCGCTTCCTTCGTTTTGGCAAAGATCATAACGCCCGCCGTGTTCCGATCGAGGCGGTGAATAAAATACGCTTCGCCTTTTTCCGAGAGCGCGGAATAGACCGCCTCCGAATTAACTCCGTCTTCCTTATCGATAACGATAACGTTGTCGTCTTCGTAGAGCACGGTAAACGCCTCTTTAGACTCCTCTTTGGCGGTAAGAAGGTAATCGACCCTGTCGCCCTTGGCGAGCGGACAGTCGCAGTTCACGCGCTTGCCGTTCACTTTGATCCTGCCCTCTTTTAAGAGAATGCGGAAGCGGAACGAGGCCTGCGCCGAAACGTTATCGGTGAACGTTTTTAAATTTACGTTTTCTTTTGCTTCGTAAGTTTTCAAAGGTCTTCTTCCCCAAAATTAAGATTGCGAAGAGAACGGGCAAAATAAAGATACACGCCGTTCCGAACGAGAGTGCAAAATAGGTCACGTACGACAGGAGCAGTGCGCTCCCCGTCTGTACGGCGGCGTAGAGAACCGCTCTTCTCTTGCCCACTTCCCGCGCGCTTGCCGCGATCGCGGATACGCAGGGCGACGTTGCCAGCATGAACACGGCGAATGCGAACGCGCTCTTAGCCCCGTAAGGAAGTGCACCGCCGAAGAACATATAGAGCGATCCCGCAACGTTCTCCTTTGCAATGAGCCCCGAAAGCGCGGCGTAGGCGATACGCCAATCGTTCATACCGATGGGCGCAAACAGGTATTTGAACGCCCCGCATAAGGTGGCGAGCATACTCCCCTCCGCTCCGCAGAACCTGAACGAAAAATCGAACGAGGATAAAAACCACGAAAAGAGGAAGAACGCCAGAATGACCGTCGCCACCTTTATTATAAACTGTTTTACCTGAAAGAGCAAGGATTTTATCACGAATGCGGGGCGCGGAATTTGTAAAGGTGCAAGTTCGAGCAAGAAGGGTTCGCGTTTTTTCTCCTTTAAGAAGAGCGCGACGATAAACGACAGCCCCACGCCGAGCGCATACAACAAAACGACCGCAACGAAGGGATTTTTAAAAAAGGACGTGGACAGCGCAAGATACACGGGAAGCTTTGCACTGCACGAAATATAGGGAAGGCAAAGAACGACCCTTCTCTGTACTCTTTTATCGTCGAGCCCGCGCGTGGTGGCGATTGCAGCCGCCGTGCAGCCGAAGCCCATTAAAAGCGAAAACGCCGCTCTTCCGTTCAAGCCCACCTTCGAGAACGCGCCGTCCGTGAGCACGGCAAGGCGGGACATAAGCCCGCTCTCTTCCAAAAGAATCAAAAACAGATACAAAAGCGCGATCTGCGGAAGAAACCCCAAGACTCCGCCCACACTCGATAACAGTCCGTCTTTTACGAAGGAGCGCAAAACGGGCGAAGTGATTTTATCAGCATAGGAAGCGAGCTTTTCTGTAAAAAGCGATTCAAGCCCGTTCTTTAAAAAGTCGCCCAACAAATTGGGATAAAAGGTGATAAAAAAGGCGGCAAGCAGTAAAACGAAAAAGAAGGGAAAGCAGAACCAACCGTTCGTTAAGAGCTTATCCGCACGGGAAAGCCCCGCCTTTTCGGGCCGAAAGACGGAAGTATCGATTACGTTTTCGCACCCTTTAAAGACCTTCTGCGGCGAAAAGAGAAATTCGTCCACTACTTTTAAAAGCGCTTTTTTATTGTATTTCTCCGCAGAAATAACGGGGATATTTAAACGCTTTGTCAGTTCTTTGATATCGACAAGTCCGCCTCCGCGCACGAAACGCTTTTCCTTGGTTAAAACGAGCATTGCCCTGCGCCCCTTGGCAAGACGGGTAAAGAGCGGCAGAGACCTGTCGAGAGAGGCGCACTCAGATACGAAAACGAGGGGCGCGTTCTCCTCTTTCTTTATGTAGGATACGGCAAGCTTTTCTTCCATGCTCAGCGCGTCCTCGGCATAGATACCGGGAAGATCGCACACCGTGACCTTGCCGCCTTTGAGCGCAATTTTCTTTTCGAGCACGCCCACGGTAACGCCGTGCCAATTTCCAACCTTTGCGTGCCCGCCCGTCAGCCTGTTAAAGAGCGTGCTCTTGCCCGCGTTGGGGTTTCCTACAAGCAATAACTTTATTTCCTGCATACCTTGATCCCCTCTGCGACCTCTCTGCCGATTGCTATTTTTGCGCTCCGTGCCTGTATGAGATAAGTTTTTTTGAAAAAGGAAACTTTCAACAGAGTAAGAGGTGCGCCCGCCGTAACGTTCAGATAACGAAATCTTTCTTTGACTTCGTCCGAAAGTGCGATCTCTTCGACGAGCGCCTCTTCCCCTGCCTTCATATCGCAAACGTTCATAATATAAAAAATGCGGACGGGGCTGTTTTTATGCCCTGTCCGTATTTGCGTTTTTTTATGCGTTGTTCGTTTCACGCACCTTTCTGTTCCCTCTCAACTTCAACGCTCCGTTCGTGATGATCGGAGAAATGATGAGCCAGATCGCCGCAAGCAGGATAATCGAATATACGATGATCGAGCCCACGCTGCGGGGTCCCATGAAGATTGCGGAAACAAGGTTGAAATTGAAAATTCCGTAGAGCCCCCAGTTTACCGCACCGAGAAGAACGAGAATATAAGAAATAAGATTTGCTATAACCATATCTCTGCCTCCGATACAAGTATCTGCAATCGGCGGCGTATTATTCAAAAACCCGCCTTTCGTTTGGAAAGGCGGGTTTTAAACTTATTTCTTTTGGGTCTTTTTCTTTTTGCCTTTGAGCTTTTCAAGGTCGACTCCTTCCACCTTCTTCTCGGAGGGCTTCACAAGGAAGAGCACCACGACGATGATGGCGAGCACGCCCGAAATCGCAAAGAGTACGACGGAAACTACGTTCTCTTCAAGCCACTGCGACTGACTGGGAATGGTATCGATCGGGTTTCTGACTTCGACTACCTGGAACCCTTCCGCACCTTGACCGGGGAGCACGCTGTCTTCGACGTTCAGCGTAAGAATGTAGAACCCTGTTTCCTGCGGAACGAAGGAGAGCGACGAATCGGGATCCCAATAGTAATCGTTATCCGTTCTGTTCCACTTTGCCTCGTCGTCCTCGTCGACGTCACTATCGAAGGGGCTGATTTCGTGGAGAATCTTTTTGTCGTTATCCGTGAGCGAATCGTCGTACGCTTTGAACGCTTTGAAGTATTTCTCCGCATTCTTTACAAAATCGGAATAGGAGCTCGGCTTGTTGCCCGTATATGCGGCAGCGTTTATGCTGTCATAGCGATAGAGCTTGTACTTCGTTTGATAGCCCGTAAGCGCAACAACATCGAATTTACCGAAATTGTAGGTATCGTTTCTGTAACCTAAGCTCTGCTCTTCGGTCTCCTCGATCGTAGGTCCCGTGTAGTCGATTTCGAACGTAAATTCGGGAATTCCTTCGATGTCCCAGATATTGCTGCTCGAAACGGTCACAAGCTCGCCGTCCAGATAATACTGCATAGCGTTGCTCGAAGCGTCCTGTGCGAGCACACGGAATTTGTAGACGCCCTTTTCGGTAACTTCGATCTTTAACGCGTTGTAGCTGAGGGAGGTCTGCGACGATGCAGACGACGAACCCTCTTTATAGTAATAGATACTGAATTTCAGATTTCTGTAACCTGCGAAATCGCTCTTGATGAGATCGCGCAGGGAGGGAAGATAGATGTATGCGCCCGTACCCGCACTCGTTTTTTCTGCCGCAGCTTCAAGTTCTTTCTTATAATTGTCGACTGCCGCTTTAAATGCCGTTTCGTTTTCGGTATCTACTTTATTTTCGCCGTTTTTTGCTTCGAGATAGTTATAATAGGGTCCTTCTTTTTGGCGGTCGACTTTAATAAAGTCAAGCGTCTCGTTCTCAAACTTCTTAACTACTTTATTGTCGCTATTGGTGTCGCCTTCATCGACTTCCTTATAGGCAATACCCGTTATGAGTTTCGTTACGGAATCTTCCTCCACGTTCTTTGCCGCATACCAGCTCAGATAGACGTAGGTATCGTCGTGCTCCTTCGTGTCGTCGTTCAGCCTAAAACGAATGGATACCCATTCCACCTGCTTGTCGTTCTCCTGCGAGGGCAGGAAGTAGGTAGAAGTCGTAAGCGTTTTATAATTGTATGCCGAGTATTTTTTACCGCCTTCGCCCTCTTCGTCCTTCAACTCTTTTTCGTTGGGCAGATAATTCGTTTCGCCCTCAGTTTTGAGCATATAATATTCGCGCGTTACGGAAACGCTGTCGTCGCACACGTCGATCGCCTTGTAGGAGAGCGAGAACTTCTGTCCGAGCTTAAACGAATAAACCTCGTCGTTGAGAACGAGCACCGCGGGCGCATTGTCATCCACTCTGTTATTCTCGCCAACCACTACCATCGACTGTTTGTTGAGCGACTTCATGAAAAGGGACTGTTTCTTGCTTGAATCCGTCTCTTCCGCATTTTCGTCAAACGTCGCCGTAAAAGTAATGGGCGTGTTGGGCGTGGAGGAAGAGGAAGAACGGTATTCCAAATAGTAACCGCCGATATTCTCGAACGTACCCGCCTTTTTCGTATTCACTAATACGGCAAATTCGCCGCTCTTGCAATCATCGTCTTCGTCAAGCGCAATCGTGATATCACCTTTGATATCTTCTTTTGCAATGGAAACAGCTGATTTCTCTCCGTTTACGGATATATCGAGACCGCCGTCTTCTTTCTTCGTAAATGCGATCGAGTTCGTCGCCTTGCCGTCTTTGGAAATATTCTCTTCCGCACTCTCGAATTCAATCGTAAACTCTTTAAAGTTAATATCCCCGAAAGAAAAAGTCATGGAAAAATATTTAACGTCATCTTTCCCTTCGTACCACTTCAACGCGAGGTCGCGGCGGAAATGCACTTTGCCGTTATCGGAAAAAGTGAACTGAACGTACGACTTCTCTGCGTCGTCGCTCTCTTTACCCGAACCGACCTCTCCGCCCGTGCCCGCCGAGAATATGCTCGTAGGCGCGTAATTGCTTGCAAAAGCCGATACCTTCGGCAAGCCGAGTGCGAGCCCCAAAATCAAAAAGAGCGCCGCAAACAGCGATATGATTGTGATCCAACGTTTTTTAACCTTACTCATGAATAACTCCGCATGGACGTATAGTCCGAGTATCTTATATATTTTACACGAAATTTATCTGTCCGTCAAGCGGTATTTGCCCCTTGTCCGAAAAAAACAAAAATTTCACTGTCCGTGCACGCGCCTTATCACGGCGGAATCGTCGAACAGACTCCACGGTGCTTCGTCTACGGGCGGTTCCGCCACGAAACGCATACGCTCTTTGGTAACGGGGTGGGTGAAGGTGAGCGAGTAAGCAAACAGCGCAAGCTTGCCCTTTTTCGCCTTCTCCCCGCCGTAACGCATATCACCGTAGACGGGGTGATTGATTCCCGCCATCTGTACGCGGATCTGATGACTTCTGCCCGTGTGCAGTTTGATTTCGGCAAGCGTCAAGTCCCTTTGCACACCCTCCGTGCGGTATTCGAGCGAAGCGAACTTCGCCCCGTCCGTGCCCTGCGGGCAGAGGTAGACCATATTGTTCACGGTGTTCTTTTTAAGATAGTTTTCAAGCTTTCCTTCCGCAGGATTCAGCTCTCCTACAAGCACCGCAAGATAGCGTTTATCAAAGTCGCCCGTGCGCATCTGCTCCGAGAGCCTGCCCGCCGCCTTGCTCGTTTTGGCAAACACCATGACCCCGCCCGTGGGACGGTCGAGCCTGTGCACGAGCCCCGTATACACGTTGCCCTTTTTATCGTAGGTCCTTTTGAGATACTCTTTAATACTGTCGAGGGCGTTGTCGTCGCCGCTCTCGTCGGGACAGGACGCAAGGTTCTGCGGTTTGACCACGACGATCAAATGATTGTCCTCAAAGAGAATAGGAAATTCTTCCGTTCCGAGTTCAGTCATGAATAAATATTCCTCCCGCGCCGCAGGGCAGCGCCAAGCCTTCTTCCGTGGGAAGTCCCACCTCGTAAGATTCCGTTCTCCCCTTTCTGCCGCTCAATGCAAGCGAAAGAAGATTATCGAGCACCGCGGGCTGTAAGCCCGTCGTATAGCTGTTGATTAAAAAGAATAAGGGCTCGTCCGACATGAGCTCGGCGCAGAGCTTTACGAACGGAAATAAATCGGATTCGATCTTCCACATTTCCCCGTTTGGACCTCTGCCGTAAGAGGGCGGATCCATGACGATTGCGTCGTACTTGTTCCCCCGCCGAATTTCGCGCCGCACGAACTTGATGCAGTCGTCTACGATATAGCGGATACCTTCGGTAATTCCGGAAAGCCTTGCGTTCTCGCCCGCACGCTCCACCATGCCCTTTGCGGCGTCTACGTGCGTGACTTCCGCACCCGCCTTTCTGAGTGCCACGCTCGCGCCGCCCGTGTAGGCGAATAGGTTGAGAACTTTGATTTTGCGGTTCGCGCCCTTGATAAGCCCCGCGCACCTGTCCCAGTTGACCGCCTGTTCGGGGAATAACCCCGTGTGCTTGAAGCCCATGGGCTTTACGCGGAAGGTCAAATCGCGGTAGGAAATTTTCCAACTCTCGGGAACGGGTTTTTTGTATTCCCAGCCTCCGCCGCCCTTTTCGCTCCGCTTGTACACGGCGTGTACGGGATAGGAAAAGAGGTCGCGCTGCGCGCCCCAGATGACCTGCGGATCGGGGCGGAGCAAAACGATCTCGCCCCACCGTTCGAGTTTGTATCCGTCGCCCGTCGCGATGACGGAATAATCTTTCCATTGATCTGCAAGTTTAATCATACTTTATTGACCACGCCCGAAAAGAGCGTAACGTTATCCTTATTTGTGATCACAAAGCCAAACGCCCTATCCAATACAAAATCTGCATAGATCGTTGGAGGCGGACAAGTAGTCCCTACATTCTCCATTAGAGTAACCGCCGCACCCTCGATGCCCGTTTTATCCACCGTTAAATCGGTCACGTGCTGAACTTTTTCACAAGACGCAGTCGTATCCGTCATGGCGGAAAAATCGCAACGCACATCATCGAAGAGCAACTTGATCCCAAATTTATCTTTCAAAACATCTTGAATATCGTCGTCGTACTTACACTTGAATTCGGGAAAGAAACAACGGGTCTCGTATGCAACATTCTTCTTTTCGTTGTAATATAGATAATCTATTACTGCGTTTGCTTCCGCAATATTTTCAGCGGTGAACACTTCGGCAAGGGTTTTGCCGTCTTTGGGCAGAATGAATTTTATTTTATAGCCGCCCTCCGCGGAGATATAGAACGAGGAAAAGTTTTTACCTTTGTAAACCCTGCCCGAGCAATATTTCCCTTGCAAAAGATTTACGGAAGAGGACGTCCCGTCCGAATTCTTAAAATCGTACTTATCCGCCGTAAACTTCAAGTCTGTTCCGTTCGTATTCCAGACCGTTTTCAAATACAGCGTATTGATGAGCGTAAACAGCGTTTCTTTCGAGAGCTGAAAATCTTTATCGATAAGACCGTTCGTCTGTTCCTTGACAAATTTCCGCACCGCTTGATTGGCGGCTTCGTTGTCGTTATAAAAATCCGCCGAATAGGTATCGCTTTGATAGTACGAAGAAAGTGCTTCGATACACGATTGTTTATGATCGAGCCTCTCGTCTAGCCAAACGGAGTTCCCGAGTGAAAGCGTACTGATAACTTTCCCTTCGGTCTCGTACGTTTTATTCAGCGAATCGTAGAGTGCAGAATAATTCGCCCTCAACTGTTCGTAAGTCACGCCGAGCGCGGATAATATTTCCGTTCTCGTCTCCCCCGCAGCGCACTCTGCGGCAAGTGCGAGTGCGGAATAGACGGAAATGGGCGACACGGTGAAATTGTCCGTTTCATGATAAGCCGCGTAGGTCTCCGCCGCAAAGGAAGCGGCAAACGCGTCCGCTTTCCACTGAAAAGCGGCAAGATTTTCTATTTGTCCGTCTTCGAACTCAACGGGTTTACCAAGCTGTTTACTTTTGCCGCCGTCACCGCAGGCGGCCATAGATGCGGCGCACACCGCCGCGCACGCAAGCGCGGCAAAAGACAAAACTTTACGATTCATATAACCCTCCTTATTTCATAAATACGAGTACGCTCAAACTTCTCGGCGGAAGAATGACGGAACGCTCTGCGGCGGGTGCGACTTCCACGGGCGCGATCTTTTCCGAATCGTCCAGCGCGTTGTAACCATTAAGATTCCCGCTCAGCTGCTCAATGCGCGTTAGAGAGCCGAAGTCAAAGTCGCCCTCTATCTCCACTTCCATTTCCTCGTCGGAGGCGTTTACGGCTTTTACGAACACCGCGCCATCCCGCTCGACGGCGGAAGCGTAGAGCTTTTTATCCTCTTCCGCAGTCGTGGGAAGAGCGAAGTCGCCTGCATAGAGGCTGAACAGCTTTTGCACGTAATAGTTTACGGTCGCGTAAGATCTCTTTCCGTCGAACCAAATGAGGTTGGGGCTCCACTGCGAATATCCGAACCGCGCCAAAAGAGGCGCATAGGACGCCATGACGACGACGTCGGAATTCTGTTCCATACCCGTCATGAACGCCGCCTCGGCAAGCGCACCCGCCCAACAGTTCGCCTGCGGCGTATTGATTTTTCCGCCGCCCGATTCGGGAACGTTCGCCGCGTATTCGCCCGCGCAAACCTTGCCCTCTCTCGGATAGTTATCGTAGATATGCACGTTCTGATAGAACCATTCGGGAGAAACGTAAAAATGCTCGTCGGAAGCATAGACGAATTCGGGGTTCTTTTTCAGATTCTCTCTCGTCCACTTCCAGGCGCTCTTATAAGAAGGCGTGCCGACGTTGGGTCCCACCGTGCCGATAATCTTCAAATCGGGATATTTTTCGTGCAGGCGCTGTTCGAAAATTTCGAAACGCTTATGAAATTCGTTGCTCTTGCCGTTGACTTTATCGAGCCACTGCTCGTTGCCCACGCCGAAATATTCGAGCGCGAAGGGCTGCGGGTGCCCCATTTCCGTACGCACTCTGCCCCAGACGGTATCGACGCCGCCGCGCGCAAACTCGACAAGGTCAAGCGCGTCCTGAATATACGTTTCGAATTCGGGACTGTCTACGGGCACCATCTCCGTCGACATAAACTGACAAGCCATGCCTACGTTGACGACGGGAAAGGGCTTTGCTCCCAAGTATTCGCAAAGCCTGAAATATTCGAAATAGCCGATCCCGAGCGTTTGCCCGTAGTGGGAATACTGCGAATGAAAACCGTTGCTTTCGTCGTTATTGTGAACCGCCCAACGGTTCCAATTATGCTTGCGCCGCTCCTTTACCCCGAGCGAATTTTTCCATGCATATCTGTTTTCAAGGGTATTGCCCTCGACGATGCACCCGCCGGGGAAGCGGAGAAAGCCGGGCTGCAATTCCTTCATGAGGTTCACAAGGTCGCGGCGGAATACGCCGAACACCGCGTTTTCGGGAATCATCGAGAAGAAATCGAAATGCACCGTACCGCTCTTTAAAAGAGTCAAGGCAAAGTCACCCCGATCCAATGATACTTTACTCTTTAAGGTGAACTGATAGCGATTCCACTGACCGTCCGCTTTGAATTTGACTTTTTTGATGAGAACGGGCGCCCCGTCCTTGTAAACGCCTATAAGCGCACCGCCCTTGTAGTCATAGGAACGCGCATAGAACGAAACGCGGTATTTCATGCCCTGTTCCAAATAAATACCGTCGAACGCCTTGTTCTTCATTCCCACACCGGGAACGCTTGCCGTAAGGCGCATATAGTGCGGGTTTTCGGGAAAGAGCGCACGGTCGGTCTTTACTTTAAGCGCCGCCGCGCTCCCTTCGGGAAAGGCTTCCCACGCGTAGCCGCCGTCGAACGCGACGGTAAAGTTATCGCGCTTACCGAAGGCGTCCTTCGCCTCGAAATTGGGGTTTTCGAGCATTTCGGCATTCAAACCGCCGTCGATCCCGTAGTTGATATCTTCGAGAAACAACCCGATCGTTCCCTTCGTAACGGCTTTTTTATTTTCACGCGTGAATTGAATTTTCATAATAAAGCCCCCCTTTAAGAAATTACCCCGTCACCTCTTTGTGCTCACCGGACTGTTCGAACGAGTGCGCAATATAAGTGATATGGTCTGCGGCACGCTCTAAGTTCCCTACGAGATTGATGAACACGCTCGAATTCTGAGGCTGACACTTGCCCTCGTTGAGCCGCTCAATATGGGTAGATACGAGCTTGCGGCGGTCTTTGTCGATCGCGTCCTCCTGCATATCGACCTCTTCAAGCTTTGCGGAGTCCTTATTGAGATACGCGTCGTAGGCAATCGCGTAAAGATTTTTGATTTTTCCGTACATTTCTTCAAGCCCCGACAAGAACTCTTGCGAGAACACCAAATTGTCGTTCACGTAGTGCCCCGTATACTTTGTAACGTTATCGGCAAGCTCGCCGATACGCATGATGTCGTTTAAAACGTAGTGCAACGACGAGACCGTCTTTTCCTCGTCCATCGTAAGCGGCGAGGCGGATAGCTTAATGAGATAGGACACGACCTTCTTGTTCGCCGCAGAGAGTTCCGCATTCGCTTCCGTCACCTTTTCTTTTGCCTCCGTCTCCTTCTTCATGAAGGCGTTGAAGGAGCGGTCGAGCGTTTTCATAGCGTAGGCAAATATATTGCCCGTCTCCTGATAGAGATATCCGAGCGCGATAGAGGGCGAATTGAGAAGGCGTTCGTCCAACTCCGAAAGCGCAAGCGCGGACTGTTCCTCTTCCCCCTTCTTCTTGTCGCGCACGATGAGGTTTGCGAGCTTGACGAAGAGGTTGATAAACGGAATGAAAATCATCGTTCCGATCACGTTGAATATGGTGTGGAAGAGCGCAATGCGCATTTCGGGGTTATTCGGGAATACGGGCGTTAAGAGCGTATCCGCAAAGCCTTTCCATGCGAGGAGCAAAACGATGAAGATGATCGCGCCGAAGAAGTTGAACAGGAAATGGATAAGCGCGGCGCGCTTCGCGTTGGGCTTCGCACCGATCGAAGAGATGAGCGCAGTGACGCAGGTTCCGATATTCGTACCGATAATGATAAAGTAGAGTGCGTTGCCCCCTCCGACGCCGCCTATCATAATGCCTTGGGTCAACATGGAAATTATGATTGCGTTGACCGCCGTAGACGACTGCAAAAGCGCCGTTAATGCAATACCGATCAAAAGCAGTAAAAGCGGGTGAATCTTCGCGCCGAAAATGTTTTTGATCACTTCCGCTTCCGGACCCGTTTGGGGGAACGCGTTTTTCATGACCATAAGTCCCACGAAGATGATACCGAAGCCCGCTAAGGCGCTACCGATCGATTTTACTTTATCCTTTTTGGATATCATGAGCATAAGCGCGCCGACCGCCGCAAATGCAAGAAAGAACATTGTGATATCGACTTCCGCTCCGCTCAGTCCCGTCAAGGAGACGATCCAGGTAACGAGCGTCGTACCGACGTTCGCGCCCATGATCATGGCGGTTGCCTGGAACAGCGTCATGATTCCCGCATTGACGAGACCCACGACCATGACGGTGGTAAACGCGGAGCTCTGCCCGATCACGGTGACGGCAGTACCGATTCCCACGCACGCAAAACGGTTTTTCGCCGTTTTGTTCAAGAGGGTTTGCAACTTGTTATGCGCAAGCCGCGTGAGGTTTTCGGAAAGCATCTTCATACCGATGAGAAGCGCCCCCATGCCCCCTAAAATCTTTAATATGATATAAACGTATTCCATATCGCTTGTCCTCTGTCGTACTTATTTATTATAGCAAGAAATACGTGCGTTTGTCATTCGTTTTACGGCAATTTGTAAAAAAATATTTTCGCTCCCCTGTGCGGTATAAAATTTAAAGCCCCGCGCAAAGCGCGGGGCCCAAACTTTATTACAATATTATTTAGCAAATTCCCTGTGCCATCATTGCCTGGGCAACCTTCTTAAAGCCCGCGATATTCGCGCCCGCAACGTAGTCGCCCTTGACCCCGTATTCCTCCGCCGCGGAGTCCATATTATGATAAATGTTTACCATAATATCTTTCAGCTTTTTATCGACCTCATCGAACGACCAATACAGCCGTCCGCTCGACTGCGCCATTTCAAGCGCGCTCGTAGCAACGCCGCCCGCGTTCGCCGCCTTTGCGGGCAACAGAATCACTCCCGCTTTTTGGAATGCCGAAATTCCGTCAAGCGTGGTGGGCATATTCGCGCCCTCGCCCACAAGCTTTACGCCGTTTTTAATGAGCGCCTTTGCGCTCTCCGCGTCCACTTCGTTCTGCGTTGCGCAGGGAAGCGCCACGTCGCAGGGGATATTCCAAATACCCTTGCAGCCCTCGTGATACTCCGCGCCCTTTACGCGCTTTGCGTATTCCGAAATGCGCCCGCGCTCCACTTCCTTGATTTGCTTGACGACGTCGAGCTGAATGCCGCCTTTATCGTAAACATAGCCGTTCGAATCGTACATGGCAACGACCTTTGCGCCGAGCGACTGCGCCTTTTCCACGGCGTAGATCGCAACGTTGCCCGAGCCCGAAACAATCAACTTTTTGCCCTTCAAACTATCGTTTCTTACGTTTAGAGCCTCTTCCGTCATATACACGAGCCCGTAGCCCGTAGCCTCGGTGCGCGCAAGCGACCCGCCGTAGCTAAGCCCTCTGCCCGTCAATACCCCGACGTGCTCGTTGCAGATGCGCTTATACTGTCCGAAAAGGTAACCGATCTCTCTGCCGGCGACCCCGATATCGCCCGCAGGGACGTCGGTATCCGCGCCCACGTGACGGTAAAGCTCGGTCATGAAGCTTTGGCAGAAGCGCATGATTTCGTTATCGCTCTTGCCCTTGGGGTCGAAGTCGGAACCGCCCTTTCCTCCGCCGATAGGAAGCCCCGTCAAGCTGTTTTTGAGAATCTGTTCGAGTCCCAAAAATTTAATGACGGAAAGGTTGACGGTCGGGTGGAATCTCAAACCGCCCTTATAAGGTCCGATCGCGCTGTTGAACTGTACGCGGTAGCCCTTGTTGATATGTACTTTATTCTGATCGTCCACCCACGGAACGCGGAACATGATCACGCGCTCGGGCTCGACGAAACGCTCCAAAAGCGCAGTACGCTCGTATTCGGGGTGGCGCGATACGACGGGTTCGAGGCTCGTTAAAATCTCCGTCGCCGCCTGGTGGAATTCATTCTCGTTCGGGTTTTTTGCCTTGACTTCGGCAAGGACTTGTTCAACGTATTTCATTTTTAATCTCCCGTTTGTTTGATTTACTCTATCATTATATCAAATCAAAAAAAATTTGCGCGGTTTTTGGAAGAAAAATTTCCCCTCGAACCTTCGCAATTTTTTATACAAACTATAAGTTACACTTATATTTCTTAAATCAAAAGCCGCTCTTTTTATGCAGATAAAAACCGCGTCTTCGGGTTTCGACGATATGATATTCCTGCTCCCGCTTCATTTCGTAAACGCAGGGGCTTGCGGGCGAGGCAAAGGCGAGCTTCCCCGCAATATCCGCCACCTGAGCAAAGCCGTAGGCGCACAGGCACACGGGTACGCCGTACAGATACGCATCTGCGCGAATGAGCACTTGTTCCAGACTTTCGTTTAGCTCCTCGAAAATGCAAACGGTCAAATCTGCTCCGCAAAGGGAAATCGTTTCGACAACCTGCGGAAAATACAGATCTTCGGCAACGACGATCCCGATCTTCCCCGCCTTGGTATCGTAAATTTTAATACCCGCGCCGGGGCGGTATTCGGAAGAATCGAGCCCGTTGAGCATATCCGATACGCCCAAAATTCTGCCTCTGTCCGCGACCACCACAGACTTGCGCCTGATACCCCGCGAATCGGAATAGCACCCGCACACCACGACGTTCTGCCCCTCTTTCGAAAGAAGCGCGACGTCCTCGAAGAGGCTCGTTTCCCCTTTCAGCTCCCTTTCGTAGCTGACTTCACCCAACGCCATAAACGAAAAACATACGACGTCCGCTCCGAAGTCCGCCTGCTTTTCGGCGTACGCGTTGAGGTCGCCGCTCGTCACAAAACATATCCGCATAACGTTATCATTATATCGGAAGTGCGCTTAATTTTGTGAATGATTTCTTGTATATACCGTACAACCGCATTCGGCGGTGTACGAAATAAAATTGCCCGTGAGCAAAACATCCCTTTTCGGTGTGTGAAGCGTTTCAAGTGAAGAAAGCCCCGAAAAGGCGGTTTTGGAAATTTCACCTTCCGGCACCGTGCAGGCGTCGATTTCTTTCAGATTCGGGCAGGTGTAGAACGCATACGGAATGATTCGTCCGCCCGTCACCGTAACGCGCGCAAGCGTTTCGGGAACGCGGTATTCCTTACCGTCCGAAAAGAGATGTGCAAATTCGCCTTTGTAGTTCGTGCCGTACGGTGATCTTGCACTTCCCGCAAACGGCACGGTAAGCGACGTAAGCGCTTGACAGGCAAGAAGCGCACCCTCGTCTGCGAACGCCGAATCTTCGTCCAATACAAGCTCTTGAATACCGCTAAGCGCCGCGAGCAGCCTTTTTCCGCCCGCGGTGTTTAAATAGACCGCTCCACCGTTTTCTTGATAGGGCGCTTCCGCGTAAACCTTTTCGACTTTACTTTCTACAAACGACGAAGCCGAAATCGACGCTCCCGCGCGTAAATACACCGTCGTCGCGTTCGTCTCTCTGAGAATGCGGGGCGTTACGTTTCCTTCCCAAAAGACGATTTCACCCCGCTCCGCGCGCGAAACTCGCTCGATTTTGCTCCCCGTCCAAACGTAGTAATCTCCGTTATACCAAACTCGATTAGAAAATTCGCGGTAGAGCGCCGCACTGTCGATGCGCGTACCCGCCAAGGTGCATTCGAGTATCTCGGCAAGGTTTCCGCTTTTAAGAGCGGTGTAAACCGCACCCGCTTCGCTTTCGATTTTGCCCGTCAATCCCTCGCGCAATAAAATCACGTTCTCCCCGTCCATGCCTGCAAGACTTTTGTATGCGGAGGAATAACTCTCCCGCGTCACGCTTCCGTCCGCCCAAACGCAATCGTAAGTTTCGTTATTTGAAATCTTCTTCGGCAAGGGCAGAAAAAGACAAAAAAGACAGGCGGTCAAAAATATGACCGTGCCTGCCTTTTTTAATAAATTTTTCGTTTTATTCTTCATTCGTTCGGAGAAAAAATTTACTTCTTAACGCTTTCCAAAAGCTCTTCGACGGACTTCTTCGCTTTTTCAAGCTCTTCGTTTGCCTTTTCTTCATTCTCGGCGCGCACCGAATAGTAAATTTTGAGCTTGGGTTCCGTGCCCGACGGACGCACGCAGATGAAGGAGCCCCCTTCGAGCTCGTAATACACGCAGTTGCACTTGGGAATGTCGAGCGCTTCCTCTTTGCCGTCCGCAGTTCTTCTCACCGACGCGGAATAGTCGCGCACCGCCGTTACTTTGAAATTGCCGAACGAAGCGACTTTGACAGTCTTTAATGCGTCAACGACGGCGTTCATTTCCTTCATGGCGTTCAAGCCCGAATACTGAATCGAAATATTTTTATCGAGAACGTAGCCGTACTTCTGATAGATTTCCATCAAGCGGGCGTAAACGCTCTTGCCGATATAGGTATAGTAGCAAACCATTTCCGCAGCAAGCATACTCGCTACGACCGCGTCCTTATCGCGTGCGTGCGTGCCGCGCAGATATCCGCAGGATTCCTCGAAGCCGAACACATAGGTGTACGCCCCACTCTTTTCCCACTCCTTTATCTTTTCGCCGATAAACTTGAAGCCGACGGGCGTTTCGAAGAGTGCTACGCCGAAGTCGTCCGCAAGCGCCTTTGCCATACCCGTCGTAACGAACGATTTCACGACGGCGGCATTCTTGGGAAGTGCCTTCTCCTCTTTGAGGCGGGTGAGTATGTAATCGAGGAGAAGAATGCCCACTTGGTTGCCCGAAAGCGCAATAAACTCTCCTTCGTCGTTCTTGATTGCAACGCCGAGGCGGTCGGAATCGGGATCGGTACCGAACACCACGTCCGCATGAATTTTGTTTGCAAGCGCAATGCCCATGGAGAGCGTTTCCTTAAATTCGGGGTTGGGCACTTTCACGGTGGAAAATTCGGTATCGGGATTTTTCTGCTCCTCTACGACGGTCACGTTGATCCCAAGCTTTGAAAGAACGTTCGTTACGGGAACGTAGCCCGAACCGTGCACGGGGGTATAGACGAGCTTTAAATCTTTCCCGCACTGTTTGACCGCCTTCTTGGAAAGGGTCAGCTTGGAAAGAGCCTTTATATAAGTTTTATCGACTTTATTGGGAACCGACGAAATGAGCGGGCTCTTTTCGTCGCCCGTGACCGAGAGATAATCTGTAATTTTTTCGATTTCCTTTACGACGACTTCCGTTGCTTCGGGCGACATCTGCGCGCCGTCCTCGCCGTAGACCTTATATCCGTTGTATTCCTTGGGGTTGTGCGAAGCCGTGATCATAATGCCCGCGATCGTTTTGAGATACCGCACCGCATACGAAAGCATAGGCACGGGGTGCACGTCGGAAAATAGATAGGCTTTGATCCCGTTCTTTGCAAGCACGCCCGCAGACTTTTCGGCAAAGAGACGGCTCTTTCTTCGCGTATCGTAGGAGATGACGACTCCCCTCTTTTTCGCCTCCTCTCCGAGAGAGCAAATATAGCGGGAAAGTCCTTCGGTAGCGCGCATGACGGTGTAAATATTCATCATGTTCATGCCGCACCCGATAATGCCGCGCATACCCGCCGTGCCGAATTCGAGCTCGCCGCCGAAGCGGTATTCCTTTTCCTTTTCGTCATCCTTGATTGCAAGAAGCTCCGCCTTGCCCTCCTCGTCGAGACGGGGATCGTTTAGCCATTGTTCGTAATTTTCGTTATAAGACATAATATCTCCCTAAAACGCGCTACACCAGCGCAAAATTTATTCTTCCAAACCGTTGGGCTTTTCCTCGCCGCCCGCAATGGTGCGCGAAGAAATAAAGTACTTTTTCGAATTATCCTCGTAGTACTGCACGAACTGCAAAGCAAGCAGGAACACGAAGCTCAAAGGCAGGGTCACGAGCAGCGCACTTCCGAAGGTGCAAAGTGCGAAAAGCACGTTGACGACGAGAATGAGATAGACCGCAATCAAGAAGCTTGCAAAGCGTCTGCCGAAGTGCTTCTTTGCGCAAAGGCTTTCGCGGAAGGCGCGCGCAACCTTTTTTTCTCCCGCAATAATTGCGGGAATCCAAGCGGAAATGAGCGTCATTTTAAGCGCTTCCAGACAGGCGACTGCCGTCACCGTCAACGCAAGCGAAAACAAAATCGAAACCCAACCGGTGATCGAGAGCGTCGCAGGCAGCCAAAAGAAACAGAACCAACACACGACTATCATCATGACGTCGTAAAGGAAGATGAGCGGCACGTAGATCACTTCGTACAGCGCGGCCTTTGCAAGGTTCTTAAAGTAGGAGCCTGCAAACCGCGTACGGGAAAAGGTGCTCATTCTATCGTTCATCGTGCCCGCAATCGCAAAGCGCGCGAGTCCGTTCGTAAAACGCGACAAAAGATACATTGCGGCAAGCCCCACGCCCGTTCCGATGATCGCACCCGTAGAGCTCAATAGCAGTTCTTTGAACTCGGAAAACGCCGCCGAAAAGGTTTCATGAAAGGCGCCCAAAAAATCGGTATTGCCCGTGGCGATCGCGCTGAAAAATTGCTTGATAAGCCTTGCGACTTCCTTCGTGGGATTACCCGAAATAATGCCGTCGAGTCCCAAACGGAAAATCAAATAACTCAAACTCATAAATACCGCACCCGTCAGTACGGAATATAAAAGAAGTTTGAATACGCTTGAAAAATTATCCATCGTGATATGGATCGCATTCCGAAATCTCATAATTAAAGGTCCTTATAGCTTTTGATAACGTCCTCTCTGTCCAATTTGTCCGTTTCGAAATAGACGGTTTCCATACGGATAAAGATACCCGCATAGAGGAAGAGACTGAGAACGAGCGCGGCGGCACGGAACGCAATTTCAGGAAGGAAAGACATTCCGCCCAATAAAACGATTGCAACTAAAATCGAGAGCGCGTGCGCCGCAATGAGCTTCCACCTCACCCCTATCGAGAGGCGGTAGGAATACAGAAAGGCGTGATAAGGGCGGAAGCCCGTGATTTGCATACAGGGCAACCACAGATAAAACGCTTCGAATACGTACAAAAACAGAAACGCGACGACGAAAAACGCAAGCGCCGTCAAAATGTACACGAGTACCGTGGAAGAGAGCGAGAAAATCGCAAACATGATCGCAGCTAATATGATCGCCGCGATCTCGCCGAGCGCGTAAAACAGAAAAATAATCAAAAAGGAAGGCAGAAGAAGATTCTTCATTTCCGTTCCCACGCCGCTCATCGTACGCTTGCCGATGCGCATGTGCTTTTCCACTAAGGAGAGCAGAAGCGCTGCAAAAATCGAAGATAAAATATACGCAAACGCCGTATATATCCCGCCGAGTGCGGAATCGATTCTCACGGGAGCGAAGGCGCTGAGCATATCCAAAAAGCCCGTGCGCGGAGCCCCTTTAAAATATCCGTGCACGAATTCCGAGATCGCGGTATAGTCGAAAGAGAGCGCAATAAAAATCGCCGGCACCAACCCGCAGGCGAGTACGTACCAGAAATTTTTAAAAAGGTATTTCCAATTTCCGAATACTATGCGCATTTCCTATCTCCTCAGTATACATTATATACTAATTTTCTCCGACTGTAAAGAGTTTTTTTAAAAAGCAAAATAAAAAAATGCTCTCCCGCTTCTCAGGAAAGCACTTCGCGCTCTTTCAATAACTCTTCAAGAAGGTCTGCCGCGTCGTGAATGAGGAGCGGACAGGGTCGCTTTTTGTAATACTCTTCCGTCCGCGCCTCCGCCTTCGGAGAAGAATCTACCCCGATTCCCGCGCCCGAAAGAAGTTTTCCGCAGATAACGCTCCCGTTCTTTTCTTCGAAGCGGCGGCAGTATTCCTGCACGATTGCGTAGAGCTCGCTCTTTTTGAGTTCGGGGAAAAAGAGTCCCAAGCACATCACGGCGCCCGTGACTGCCCCGCAGGTCAAGCGAAGCCTTCCCATGCCGCCGCCGAAGGGATGCGCTACCGCAAGGAGCGTTTCCCTGTCCGCCTTCATATCGTCCATAAAGGCAAGCACGACCGCCTGCGTACAGTTGTAGCCCTCTCTGAAATATTGTTCGGCTTGCTCTCCCCTCGTCATGGGTCTCTCCTTATTTATTAAAGCTCGGATTCATAATGACAGTTCGCCAACTGAGTAGGAGGCATACTCTCCCCCTCACCGACGAAAATCGTATTCATGATTCTCCCTTCGCCGTCTACAACTCTATATGCGCCCGTCTTAGGACAGGTGTCTCCGCAATTCAATCTCATATTCATCCTCCGCTACTCAAAGTATGCGGAGCTTTTTGCGATTTATACTCTCACAGCACGCCGAGTGCGTTCAGCCAAAAGCAGGTGAACGACAGCGCGACGAGGTACACCGCGAACCACTTATAGTTCCCTTTATTGATGACTTTCAGCATGACCTTGATTGCAAAGAACCCCGCAACTGCGGAGAATACAACTCCCACGATCATGCCGATAATTCCGCCCGTGCCGATCGCGACCGTGACCCCTTCGTCGGGTTTTACGACGTGAAAAACCTCTACGGCGAGACTTCCCAAAATGACGGGAATACTCATGAGGAAGGAAAACTTTGCAACCTCCTCCCGCTTTGCGCCCGAAATCACGCCCGCCGCAATGGTCGACCCGCTTCGCGAAATTCCGGGGAAGAGCGCCGCCGCCTGCGCAAGTCCCATGGGAATCGAATGCCGCCAACTAAGGGGCGCAGTCTTTTTCTTGCGCGACGATATAAATTCGGTCAATAGCAATATAAACGCCGTGAATGCGAAGAACACGGCAAGCCAACAGAGCCAGGCGGCGTTGGAGCCCGGATCGAAAAGCGCCTCGATCTTATCGTCGAATAAGAGCCCGATAACGCCCGCGGGAATCGTTGCCACGATCAGCATGAGGAGCGTTTTGAAGGGCTTTTTAAAGAGCGCCAAAATATCCTTCCAAAAGACCAACACGACGGATAAAAGCGTTCCGAAGTGCAAAAGGATATTCACGAAGGTCATTCCCGCAACGCCCAAGTCGTAGCCTAATATCTGCTGTAACAGCGTTAAATGTCCGCTTGAAGAAACGGGCAGGAACTCTGTGAGTCCCTGCACCGTACCTAAAACAGCCGATTTCCAAATAGCTTCCCAAATTCCCATTGAAGCTCCAAATGCAATCGTTTTGTTATGCGTTAGTTGTTCCCGATATTCGAAAGATCGGAATAGCGTTTTTCGTAAATCGTGCAGCTTTCCTTATAGTAAGTGGAAATCATCATGCTGTGGCGATTCGTCGAGTCCTTAGAATCGGTGTCCGCTTTCAAGTCTTCGTAGAAGAGATTGGAGAAGGTTCCCTCTTCCTTTATTTCGTTGTAATTGAATTTGAAAGGCGTTCTGATACCCTCGTCAACCTCGTCACTGTCAACGAACGAGAAGGTGCAGTAGATGATATGCCAGCCGTAATCGGAAGGAACGACGATATAGTTGCCCGCGCCCGCAAGCACGACCTTTTGCGCCGCATACTCGAATTCGCTTACGAAGTTCGTCTTGTTCGCAGTGACCGCATAGCCGAGATAGGAATTGAGTCCGCCCGTATCCGTATTATACGCGAACGACAGTTCGTTTATGACGGACATCGCGACGTTCTCTTGGCTGCCCGTTTTAAAGATTTGATTTGCGTTAAAGTCGCCGTCAAAATTGACTTTCCCCTGATAGTAGACGAATTGCTCGTAATTGACGTCGCCTACCTTGTGACCGTCCTTCTCCTCCGTATAATAGTAACTCTTATTGGAAGCGTAATAATTTGTAGCTTTTGTTCCACTCGCTACGGCGTTGATTTCTTCTCTTTCAAACGCGTATTTCAAATACCCTTCCATCTCCATGATGAAATCGTCAATATCGATGGAGTTCGGTTTGTATTTACGCACCTTATCGTCATCGTTCCACGTGCCGTTATAGGTATACTGACCGTAGTAGTTCTTTAAGCGTTCGTACTTATAAATATTCTTGTCGTCGCTTTCTTTAAGGTTGTCCTCGAAGAAGAGCCACTCTCTTTTTTTCGTTGAATCGGCGCCCGTATACGCCTTATCGGCAGCGGTTACCTTAAAGGAATAATCGGTCTCGCCGCGGAACCAGCTGCCGCGCTGATCGGTCGCCTTGATCTTTGACAACAACTGTGCGCGCGTTACGAACTTGTTGCCCTTCGTATCACCGAAGTCCTGCGTGACGGAGTTAAGCTCGTCCGACTGCGCCGCAGAGAACGGCAAAAGAATATTGATTACGAAGCCGAATGCGCTCTCCTCGTCCAAATTTCCCGTCGCCGTTAAAACGAAGTTCGTATCGGAAACGGAGCCCATAGCGCTCTCCAAAGTGGAGGACGACTTTCTGTAAAGATCACTCTGATTTTGGAGCTCCGCATCAAATTTTTCTTGGACATAAGTCGCCGTAAGCGTCTCTTCCGCCTGCTCTGCAAAGACGTTGGTCAATTTTTGAACGAGCGCGTTCTCTAAGTCCGATTTATATTCAAGCTTGAAGTATTCAAGCGATTCGATATCGCTCGTATCCTCGCCTTTCTTCACAAGACCGTTCGATTCTAAGCCCGTAATAAAATAATTATAGGCACGAAGGCGCGTCGTCGTCGTAGAGCCCTCTTGGGGTTCGTAGCTTCCGCGCACGGCGTTTTGTATGCCCGTGCCCGTGTATACGAGGTAGTCGGGGTCGTAGTAATCGCTGTTCGAAGTATTCAATCCCGTAGGTGTCGTTCTTACGTCGGAATCGTATTCCTTATCGTCCTCTTTTTCATCGAGAAACCGATTTTTTTCGGTAGAGTCGATAGAGTTATTGAGCATGACGCGCGTCGTATAGCTCGCCTTATCGATTTCCTTTTCCGTAAGGAAATATTTCAACACGGCAATTTCGTATTCGACACCCGTAAGTTCTTTACCGTCTTCGTCCTTGACGGCGGCGTTGAATTTTTCAAGATCGTTGTAGGTGTACTCCTTACCGGCGGGGTTTTCTTTCGTATCGTCCTTGTCCGTCCAGCCGTTTTTAAGGAAGTAAGCCTTCGCATACTGAATAGAGATCTGATTCTGTGCAAGCGATTTCGATATCAAGTCGAACACTTCTTTATACGACCAGCCGTAGTAGTTCATATAGTTCGAGTAGCCCGCGCCAACAAACGCAGCGATCATGTCCATCTTCGAAATGGACGCCGGCATTATAACCTTTGCAACGAGATTTTCATCCAAACCGAACTCCGCTTTAAAGTTATCGGTTTTCGTAATATCGACTGTCGCAACCGTCTGTTGCAAATTCTTGGCTTCGTTACGGGTAACGAGATCGCAACCTGCAAACAACCCGCAACTCATGACTGCCGCAACCGCGACCGCAACCGCTTTTTTTCTGTTAATCTTCATAATATACTCCGAACTTTTCCGTGAAATAAGACAGTATCCCACAATTTCACTAATCTATTATAACGCATAATACGAAATCACGCAAGTTATTTTCGTGAAAATCAAGTAAAAGATGCCGCAAATTTCAAAAATTTCGTCATAAAAATCATGGTTTTTCCGCCGTCGCCCATAGAGCGGAACCTTAAAACGGGCGCGCTCGTCATGTCGAAGCTCAAATCACGGGCGTATTTATCGATCGCGGCGGAGATCCGGTTATCGCCGAGCGTCTTTAACGAAGTGAATTCGAGCGCCCCGCCCTTTGCCCCCACAAAGATTTTTTTGACGTGGAATTTTGCCGCGTAGCTCTTTAAAACGGCGATCACGAGCAAATTGACCGTCTCCTGCGGAAGAGTGCCGTAGGTCTCTTCGAGGGAAGTGCACACGCGCTTGTAGTCCGCCGCGCTCTTGATTTCGGCAATCTGTTTATAGGTATCCATGCGCCCCGCCGCCGACTCGATATAGCTTTCGGGAATGAACGCCGTCGCCTTGATATCCAGATCGACGCTCGTCTCCGCCTCTCCCGTGATCTCCTCTTTGAGAATTTTGGAATAGAGCTCGTAGCCCACTTTATCCATGTGCCCGTGCTGTTCCGCGCCCAACACGCTCCCCGCGCCGCGAATCTCCAAATCGCGCATAGCGATCTTGAAGCCCGAACCGAGCTCGGTAAACTGCATAATGGCTTTTAAGCGTTCGGAGGCGTTCTCCGTCATCACCCGTTCGGGCTTATAAGTAAAGTACGCGTGCGCAAGCCTTGCGCCCCGCCCAACTCTTCCGCGGAGCTGATAGAGCTGTGAAATGCCTAAACGGTCGGAATCGATCACGATGATCGTGTTCGCGTTGGGAAGGTCGATTCCGTTTTCGATGATGGTCGTCGTCACCAGAATATCGCTCTCGCCGCGGTAGAAGCCGAACACCGAATTTTCAAGCGTCGCCTTATCCATTCTTCCGTGCGCAACGGTGACGCGCGCTTCGGGTACGATCTCCTGCAATCTTTTAGCAAAGGTGAAGATGCTCTCCACGCGGTTATACAGAACGAATACCTGTCCCCCTCTTGAAACCTCTCTTAAAACCGCGTCCCTTAAAAGGGACTCCGTCTCCTCCGCAACGTAGGTCTGCACGGGCAGGCGGGCGCGCGGCGGCGTTTGAATGGTTGAGATATCGCGTATGCCCGAAAGGGACAAATGCAGGGTGCGCGGAATGGGCGTCGCCGTCATCGTGAGGCAGTCGATATCCCGCTTCATGTTCTTGATCTTTTCCTTATGCTCCACGCCGAACCGCTGTTCCTCGTCGAGTAAGAGAAGCCCCAAATCTTTGAATTTGATATCGGAAGACAGCAGTCTGTGCGTGCCGATGATAAGATCGATTTCCCCGCGTTCGAGTGCGGAAAGAATTTCCTTTTGCACCTTGTCGGAGCGGAAGCGGTTGATTGCCTCCACCCGCACGCCGAAGTCCCTCATGCGCTCCGTCGCCGTGCGGAAGTGCTGTTCGGAAAGGACGGTCGAGGGACACATGAGCGCCGCCTGCTTGCCCGCCAGAATACAGCGGTAAGCGGCACGGAGCGCGACCTCCGTCTTGCCGAAGCCCACGTCCCCGCAGAGGAGCCTGTCCATCACCTTATCCGAACACATATCTTTTTCGATCTCTTCGAGGGATACGAGCTGATCGGCGGTCTCTTCGTAGGGGAACGCCGCCGCGAATTCTTCCATCTCCTCGCGGTATTCGGGAAAGACGAATCCGTGCCGCTCCGTGCGTTCCTGATAGAGCTGCTTTAAATCGAACGCCATCTTTTTGAGCGAAGCGCGGACGCGCGCCTTCACCCGTTCGAACTCTCCGCCCCCGATCTTGGAAAGGGTCGGATTATCTTCACCCATATACTTGCTGAGCGCGTCCATCTGCTCCACGGGCACGTAGAGCGTGTCGCCGCCCTTGTATTCGAGCGCGATATATTCCTTGACCCCGTCCGTCGTTTCGATTTTTTTCGTGCCGACGATCCTGCCGATCCCGTGCGTTTCGTGTACGGCGTAATCACCCACTTCGGGTGCAACGAACAAGTCCCCTCTGCGCTTTTTAATGCGCCGCTCCTTGGGCGCCTTTAAAAACAAATCGTCCGCGCCCAAAACCGCGACCTTGCTCTCGTGCAGGATAAAGCCGTGCGAGAGCGGGCTGTCCGTCACCGCGATCCCCTTGAAATTCAAAAGGGAGGAAGGAAGCGTGACGGGAGTGAAGCCGTTTTCGTCAAGCGCGTCGCTAAGCTTTTGCGCCCGCTCCGTGTTTCCGCAGCAGAGGACGATTCGGTAGCCCGTCTTTTTCCACGCGGAAAGGTCGTTATACAAATCGGAAAAGCTGTTGATATAGCGGCGGACGGGCACGGCGGTAAAACGGTGCGTCTTTAAGGGGTCGAAGAAGTAGGTCTTGCCCGTGAACGCCGAAAGGGACACCGCCCTTCTTCCGTTGAAATCGGACAGCGTGTTTTGCGGAACGAACTGAAACTGCGAAAAAGAAGCGACTTCGCCCCCCTCTTTGAGCGTTAAAAACCGCTCCGCGTGCTCCTTATAGAATCCCTCCATTCTG
Organism: Clostridia bacterium; assembly: GCA_014804975.1. GTDB lineage: Bacteria > Bacillota > Clostridia > Christensenellales > Borkfalkiaceae > Gallimonas. The sequence goes on along the minus strand of JAAUYT010000021.1, from coordinate 6,004 downwards.
TCAAAAATCTGCTTGGTTTCGTCGAATAAGAGCTGCACGTCCCGCCCGATAATATCAAAAAAGCACGCCGAATTTTTGAGAAGCGGCATGATAAATTCCGAACGGAAACCGTCCGATTTGATTTCTTCGAAAATATTTTCGAGCCTGCGCCTTGCCTCGGAATTGGGAGCAGAAGCAAGCTCCTTTTGAAACTTTGCAATAAGCTCCGCTTCCTCCCCCTCTTCGAGCACGACGTCCGTTGCCGAAGCGATCGTAATTTGGTTCACGACGGGGAGCCGTTCGCCCGTGATTTCATCGTAGGGCTTAATGCTCTCGATCTCGTCGCCGAAGAAATCGATGCGGACGGGGTGCTCTGAATTGACGGGATAGATATCGAGAATGTCGCCGCGGAGCGCGAACACGCCCTTGCTCTCCACTGCGTATTCCCGCGCGTAGCCCGCACGGACGAGCTCTTCTGCAAATTTGCGCATATCCCGATTCTGCCCCGTGCGCAGGGCGAATACGGGAAGGCGGGCGGGCACGAGCCCCATAAACGCCTCGATATCGCCGACGAGGATATCTGCACCCGTCTGCCATTCGAAGAGCGCAAAGAGCCGCTTATTGAAGGCGTCCTTAGAAAGCGCCTTGCGGTAGAAGAGCACTTCGTCCTTGGCGGGAAGAAGGGCTACCCTTTTATTCGAGAGCGCGGCGATCGATTCCGCAGCTCGCTGTGCAGAGAGTGCGTCCGCCGTGATATACACCGCCCTCCCTTCAATCATGGAAGCAATTAAATACTTCATGGGGTCGGAGAGCCCGTAGCAAGACGCGGGCGCGCCGCTATTTAGGTCGCGCCCGAGCAATGAAAATTCGATTGTGTTGTTAAAATCGAAAAAGCTCATCCGTTATACTTTCCCATTACGTTATCGATTCTTTCGCCGCCTGCAAGTAAAATTGCGGCTTCGGCGGCGCGCTTCGTCGCGCTTGCAAACAATTCGTAGTCCTCTTTGAGAATGTCCGAAAGAACGTAGTTGATAAGCGGAATATCCCGCGCCTCGTCGCGGATCCCGATGCGGATCCTTGCAAAGTCCGAAAAGCCGAGCTCGGCGATAATCGAACGCATTCCGTTGTGCGTGCCCGCGCTCCCCGCGGGGCGGATACGAACGTGACCCTTTGGAAGATCGTAGTCATCGTAGATGACGACGAGCTCGTCCTTTGTGAGTTTATACTTATTCATGAGCTGTTTGACAGCCCTTCCCGAAGCGTTCATATAGGTGACAGGGCGGGCAACAAGTACTTTTTCGCCCTTTACGAACGCTTCGGCAACGGAAGCCTCGCATTCCTTTTTTTTGAACTTTACGCCCAAAAGCTCGGCGCAGTCCCCCGCCGCTAAAAAGCCCACGTTATGAAAGGTCTTTTCGTACTTTACTTCGGGATTTCCGAGTCCTACGATTAAATACATATTATACTCCGTAAATAAAAGCCGCCGCATAAGCGGCGGCTTAACGTATCAAAATCAGTCGTAAATCTTGCTCATCGGTTTATCAAGGTACACGTTCTCGATTGCCGCCGCAAAGATATCCGCCGTCGTGAGTATCTTCATCTTCGGCAACAGCTTTTCATCGGGAAGGTGAATGGTATCGAGCATGACGAGCTCTTTAATGGGCGATTTTTCAAGGCGTTCGATTGCGGGGCCCGAAAGCACGGCGTGCGTACAGCAAGCGTAAATTTCGGTCGCGCCCTTATCGACGAGCGCCTGCGCGCCCTGTACGATCGTTCCTGCGGTGTCGATCATGTCGTCCACGAGAAGGCACTTCTTGCCCTCTACGTTACCGATGATATTCATGACTTCCATCACGTTCGCCTTGGGACGGCGCTTGTCGATGATCGCCATTTGGCAGTTGAGGCGTTCCGCAACCTTTCTTGCGCGGTTCACGCTGCCGATATCGGGAGAGACGACCATATAGGAATCGTCCATTTTATTTGAAAAGTAATTGTAGAGCGTAGGTCCGCCCAACAGGTTATCGAGCGGGATATTAAAGAAGCCTTGGATCTGCGCCGCGTGCAAGTCCATCGTAAGAACGCGGTCTGCACCCGCAGCGGTCAAAAGATCGGCAACGAGCTTTGCGGTAATGGGATCGCGCGAACGCGCCTTTCTGTCCTGACGGGCGTATCCGAAATAGGGAATGACCGCCGTAATGCGCCCTGCCGACGCGCGCTTTGCCGCGTCGATCATGATGAGCAATTCCATCAGGTTGTCGTTGACGGGGCTCGAAGTAGACTGAATAATGAACAAATCTCTTCCGCGCACCGTTTCAGCAAGGTGAATGCTTGTTTCTCCGTCGGAGAACTTTCCCGTCTCCACTTCGCCGAGCGTGGTGTTCAGCTTTTTTGCAATCGCTTCGGCAAGGGGACGATTGGAGCTTCCTGCAAACAGTTTAATTTCGCTACCGTGTGTAATCATGATCCGATTTTCCTCGAAAAATTATTCTTAGGTACTTTTTTATTTTAATCGAAATGCGTTTTTTCGTCAATCGTTTGAAATGGGTTTTCAAAAATTTTTTATTTTCTTATAACGCCCGTCTTCTTTGCCGCCTCGGCTACCGCCTTCGCTACCGCTTCGTGCGCGCGCTTGTCGTATGCGTAGGGCAGAATATAATCGGCGTTAAGCTCCTTTGCGCTTACGCAGGAGGCGATTGCCTCGCTTGCCGCAAACATCATCTCGAAGTTCACGGTCGTAGCCCTTGCGTCGAGCGCGCCGCGGAAGAGCCCCGGGAACACGAGCACGTTGTTGATTTGGTTGGGGTTCTCCGAAGAGCCTGTACCCACGACCGCCGCCCCCGCTTTGATTGCCTTGTCCCGCGCGATTTCGGGCGTGGGATTTGCGCAGGTGAATACGATCGCGCCGTCCTTCATGGAGCGCACCATATCTTCGCTAACGCAGTTTGCAACGGATACGCCTACTAACACGTCCGCACCCTTCATGGCGTTTTCGAGCCCGCCCGTAAGGTGATTGCGGTTGGTGCGCTTTGCGATCTCCGCTTTGACGGGATTAAGTTTCAAATCACCCTCGCAGATGATTCCCTTGCTGTCGCAGAGAATGACGTCCTTCACGCCGCTCTTTAAGAGGAAGTTGGCGATCGCAATGCCCGCCGCCCCCGCGCCGTTGAGCGCGACGACGATATCCTCTCTCTTCTTGCCGACGAGCTTCAACGCATTGGTAAGCGCCGCCGCCGTGACGATCGCAGTGCCGTGCTGGTCGTCGTGGAAGACGGGGATATCCAAGTCCTCTTTGAGTCTTCTTTCGATTTCGAAGCAACGGGGCGCCGCAATATCTTCAAGGTTGATTCCGCCGAAGGAGCCCGCCAAAAGCTCAATGTTTCTGATGATTTCTTCGGTGTCCTTGGAACGGATACACAACGGGTACGCATCCACGTCGCCGAACGCTTTAAAGAGCGCGCACTTCCCTTCCATGACGGGCATACCCGCTTCGGGTCCGATATCGCCGAGCCCCAAAACCGCCGTACCGTCCGTAATGACGGGCACGGTATTCCAACGCCGCGTGAGCGTAAAGCTCTTTTCGGGGTCGTCGTGGATCGCCATGCAGGGTTCCGCAACACCGGGCGTGTAGGCAAGGGAGAGCTTTTCGCGGCTGTCCACCTCTACGCGGGGAACGATTTCGATTTTTCCGCGCCACTCGGCGTGTTTCTTTAAAGATTCTTCTCTGTAATTCATACACTTGCTCCTTTGTATCAATAGATATTACGTTTTAAAGTATTGTCATACCGCTTTCTATGAACGAGCAGTTCGCGGAGCGCGAGGAAAACCCGAAGGAGTTTACTAAGGCGTAAATGACTAAGGGTTGCCGTAGCGCGACAATGAAATGCGAAGTTCAGAGGAAGCGGAGCTACATATTGTCCATACCGCGCTTCCCGCCGTGCAACTTTTTGACGGAAGTGCGGTGTTCTTCACCCGCAAAGAGGCGGATCAGATTTTCTCGGTGGCGGAACCAAGTCAGGAAATTAAGAAGAAGCAGTAACGTAAAGAGCACGGCGACGTAGCCCATGCTGATCTTCATCACGCCCACGTAACGATCGTAGAAGATCGACCCCTGCCAGATCGAAAACGCCGTAACGCCCAAAAGAGAGCCCATAGAGCCCATCTCGGTAATTAAGATAAAGAGAAGCACGAGAATGAACGCCACAAGCACGAACATAAAATACCACGGGTCTTCGCAGCCGATCCCAAACCAGAACACGCCGTAGGTAGTGGCGATCCCCTTGCCGCCCTTGAACTTCAAGAACACGGGATAGATGTGTCCGATCACCGCAAACAAGCCCGCAACGTAGCGCGCCATATCCGAAACCAAAATTTTCGTTCCCTCAAACCTATAACCTTCGAAAATATAGTAAACGGCTATAACTGCGATTCCCCCTTTCAGACAGTCGAACAGGAAATTCAGAAGCCCTACCTTCAAGCCGAACTCACGGCTCATGTTCATACTGCCCGGATTCCCGCTGCCGATCTTGCGCACGTCTCTGTGCCGCGCTTTGGAGATAATGACCGCGAAATTGATACAGCCCAAAAAATAGCTGACGACAGCCGCCAACAAAAACCAATACCAGCAATCTGCAAGAGCAATTTCTTTCACGTCAGTCCTCCTTCTTGCGCGTGCGCGTCACGATTCTTATAGGCGTGCCCGAAAAATCGTAAGCCTCGCGCAGGACGTTTTCAAGATATCGTTCGTAGGAAAAGTGCATGAGCTTTTCGTCGTTGACCGAGAGCACGAAGAGCGGCGGATTCACGGAAACCTGCGAAGCAAAATAAAGCTTCATGCGCTTGCCGTTATAGGAAGGCGGTTCGGAAATGCGCATCGCGTCGGACAAGAGATCGTTGAGCGCGCCCGTCGTAATACGCCGTCCCGCATTCTCGTGCACTTCCTGAGCAAGAGAGAGAATTTTATCGATCCTCTGCCCCGTCTTTGCCGAAACGTACACCGACTTAAAGTAGTCCATAAACTTTAAATCTTCTTTTAGTTTACTTTCGAACTTCTCTATGGTATGAGTATCCTTTTCGATCACGTCCCACTTGTTCATGGCGATCACGGAGGGCTTCCCCTCTTCGTGCGCCATGCCGATAATGCGGACGTCCTGTTCGGTGAGTCCCTCCGTGCTGTCGACGACGAGCACGACGACGTCCGCACGCTTTAACGCTTCGAGCGCGCGGAGCACCGAATAATATTCGACGTCGTCCTCGACGGAGCGCTTTCTGCGGATCCCCGCCGTGTCGATGAGGGTATATTGTTTTCCGTTCCGTGTGAAGGGCGTATCGATCGCGTCGCGCGTAGTGCCCGCGATAGGCGCTACGATCGTGCGCTCCTCGCCTAAAATTTTATTGACGATAGAGCTCTTGCCCGCGTTGGGCTTGCCAACGACTGCGATCTTTAAGGAATCGTCCCCGTCCTTTTCGCCCTGCTCGAAATTCTCGACCGCCGCGTCCAATAAATCACCGATCCCGCGGGAATGCTCCGAGGAGACGGCAAACGGCTCGCCGAGCCCAAGCGAATAGAACTCGAAGAGCTTATCGGGGGAATACTCGTCGATTTTATTGACGACGAGAAAGACGGGCTTTTTAGAGCGGCGCAGAATTTCCGCCACGTCGTAATCGGAGGGCGTGAGCCCCTCTTTTCCGTCCGTAAAGAAGAAGATTTCGTCCGCGGTGTCGATTGCAAGCTGCGCCTGCACCGCGATCTGACGGCGCATATCGTCTGTGCTTTTCAGCTCGATCCCGCCCGTATCGACGAGCGTGAAAGGCTTCCCCCTCCATTCGGAAGAGGCGTATATGCGATCGCGCGTGACGCCCGGTCTGTTTTCGGTTATAGCAATTCGCTGCCCCGCCACGCGGTTGAAGAAGGTGCTCTTCCCCACGTTGGGTCTGCCTACGATTGCAATCAACGGATTTTTCATAACGGTATTATTATAATGAAATTCCCCTTCTTTGTAAAGAAAAAACGGCTCGAAAGCCGTTT
>JAAUYT010000020.1 GCA_014804975.1 Clostridia bacterium | reverse complement strand
CTATGCTCCTCTCCCTTGCGTTTTTAACGCCCGTGCTCCTCTCATTCAGCGGCTGCGCCTCCGACAGAGACGTCACGCTCCGCGTGTACAACTGGGAAGAATATATCGACGAGGGAGGCAAGGGCTCTTACGATTACGACTTTGCCGAAGAAGGTGAAGTAGCGGATACCCGCCCTATCCTGGATAAATTTGAACAGTGGTACAAGGATACTTACCACAAGAGCGTGCGCGTGGAATACTCCACCTTCGGCACGAACGAGGACTTGTACAACCAACTCAAATTGGGTGACAAATACGATTTGGTGTGTCCCTCGGAATATATGATCATGAAGCTTGCGGCAGAGGGAATGATTCAGCCCTTAGACGAAAGATTTTTCGATGAAACGATTGAAAATAATTATTATATCAACAACGTGTCCCCTTTCATTCGCGAGAAATTCGACGAAGGCAAAATGACAGTTAAAGACCAAGAAGAACCGCAATCTTGGAGCAAGTACGCGGCGGGCTATATGTGGGGCGTGACGGGGCTCGTTTACAACCCCGCACAAGTCGGCAAAACGGCGTTACAGGAATCGGGTTGGAGCATTATGCTCGACTCTGCATACAAAAATAAAGTGACGACCAAGGACAACGTGCGAGATTCCTACTTCGTGGGACTTGGAATTTTATATCGGGAAGATTTGCTTAAATTAAAGGAGCAAAACGAAAACGGTGAACTTTCGGACGAAGATTATACGAAACAAGTTACCGCAATCATGAACGACGTGAAGCCCGAAACGGTTGAAAAAGTTACGAAGATTCTCAAAGACATGAAATCGAACATCTTCGGCTTTGAAACGGACACAGGCAAATCGGACATGGTGAAAGGTACGATTTCCATGAACTTTGCATGGAGCGGCGACGCCGTGTACGCCCTGGACGAAGCGGATAAGCAAAACGTGGAACTGAACTTTTATATTCCCGAAGAATGCGCGAACCTCTTCTTCGACGGCTGGGTGATGCCGAAGGACGAAAAACGCAATAAGGATACCGAACAAGCCGCGCTTGCCTTTATCAACTTTATGTCCCGCCCCGATAACGCCGTTCGGAACTCCTACTATATCGGCTACACCTCCGTGATTGCGGGAAATGACAATCCAGACGACGAATTTTCTGACTATATGCTCGAATATATAAAAGAAACCTACGATGAGGGCAAGGGCGAAGATTACGATTTAAGTTATTTCTTCGGAGAAGGTGCAGTCATTAAAACGAAGGAAGAACACCGCCAACTCTATGCGCAGTATCCCCCTTCCGATACCGTAAAGCGTTGCGCCGTTATGAACTATTACGGCGACGAGGAAGAGGCGATCAACGAGCTTTGGACGCAAATCAAGGGCGAACAGCTCTCCGCTTGGGCGATCGTCGTCATTTGCGTTGCGGTCGTCGCAATCGTCCTCTTTGTCGTGTTTAGCAAATTCGGACATAAAATCGAATTCCGATTAAAACCGAAAAAGGGCTACAAGTTAGTCAAACAGGAAAAGCTGAAATAAAAAAAGCCGCTCGAACGAGCGGCTTTTTTTTATTTTACAATAGTTTTAAAAGAATTCGCTTACAGGCGATTTTACAGTGCTCGTAGGTAAGCCCGCCCTGAAAGTATGCAACGTACGGTTCCCGTATCGGGGCGTCTGCCGATAATTCGCTCGTCGCGCCGGAAACAAACGTCCCTGCCGCCATAATGACTTTATTATCGTAGCCGGGCATATCCCACGCTTCGGGGCGCACGAAGGAATCGACGGGCGAGCACTCCTGCACCGATACGATAAAATCGGTGAGCTGTTTTTCCGTATCGAAACGAACGGCGCGGGTGATATCGGCGGGAATTTTATCCGCCTTCGGATAGGTTTCGTAGCCCAAAGATTCAAGGCACGCGCCTATGAGAAGCCCGCCCTTTAAGATTTGTGCAACGGTATGCGGCGCAAGGAAAAGCCCTTGATAAAAAAGGCGGTAGCCGTAAGAATATGACCCTACTTCCGCCCCCACGGAAGGCGCGGTAAGACGCCCTTCTACAAGCTCTAAAACGGACTTCTTCCCCGCAATATATCCGCCCGTGGGCGCAAGTCCTCCGCCGGGGTTTTTGATAAGAGACCCCGCCATAAAATCGCAACCGACTTCGGTCGGTTCTCTCCTTTCGCAAAATTCACCGTAGCAGTTGTCGCAGAAGATACAGCCCTTAAACCCTTGTTCACGGACGAACGAACACATTTTTTCGATCTCTTCCACCGTGAAGGAATCGCGAAGCTCGTATCCGCGCGAACGCTGAATATAGACCATTTTATAGTCGTGCTTATTTAATGCCTTGGCAACTGCGGAAAAATCTACTTTACCGTCTTTGAGTTCTACCGTATCGAAGGAAATTTTAAAGTCCTTAAACGAACCGTTCCCCTCGCCCCATAAAACCTTACGAATGGTATCGTAGGGCGTTCCCGTAATAATGAGCGCGCGATCGTTCGGGCGCAGAACGCCGAAGAGCGCGACGGTAATCGTGTGCGTACCGCTCAAAAGCGCGGGCGAGACAATCGCACTTTCCGCGCCGAATGCGTGCGCAAAAACCTTGCCGAGAGATTCTCTGCCTTCGTCGCCGTAGCCGTAGCCGTTCGACTGCATAAAATGGCGCATGGCAATGCGCTCTTCCGAAAAAGCTTTTAACACCTTTTCCTGATTGAAAAGCGCCGTTTCTTCTATCTCTTCAAAGAGCGGTTTTAATGTTATTTCCGCGCTCTTGATTACTTCTTCAACTCTCATGAATTCTTACGATCTCCTCCGCAGCACTTGGAATATCCGTCGGTTTCAGCCAATGCAGATTTTCCGTCCTTTTAAAGAATGTGAGCTGCCGTTTGGCGTAATTTCGCGTATTTTTCTTGATTACGTCTGACATAGTACTCTGTAATTCGTTATTTTTTAGCGATTCGACCACTTCTTTGTAGCCGATTCCCTGCATACACTGCGCTTCCGCGGGCACGCCGCTTTGTAAAAGTCCTTTTACCTCTTCCACAAGTCCCGCTTCGATCATGCGGTCAACCCGCCTTTCAATGCGGGCGTAGAGCTCTTCACGCGGGTAATCGAAAGCGAAGCTCACGAAGGGATAGCGGGGAATTCTTTTATCGTTCTGCTCCGATTTTTTCTTGCCCGTAAGCTCGTAAATTTCAAGCGCACGCACGACGCGCACCGTGTCGTTTACGTGAAGCACTTCCGCACTTTCGGGATCGACCTCTCTTAAAAGTCCGTGCAGATATTCCCTGCCCTTTTCCTCTAAAATGCCCTCGTACTTTTTGCGCACCTCCTGGGAAGCGGGTGCGTTTCCGAAGGACTGCGCATACAGGAGCGCGTTCATATAGAACCCCGTGCCGCCGCATAGAACGGGCGTTTTATTGCGGGAGAGAATGTCGTTTAAAATCGGGAGCGCCATTCTTTCGAAGTCGCTCACCGAAAACTTCTCCAAAGGACTCGCCACGTCGATCATATAGTGCGGAATCCCCTGCATCTCCTCTTTCGTCGGCTTTGCCGTGCCGATATTTAAATCGCGGTAGACGAGGAACGCGTCGCAGGAGATAATTTCACCGTTCAGCCGTTTTGCGCACTCGACGGCAAGATCGCTCTTGCCCGAGGCGGTCGCTCCGCAGATCACTAACAATTTCATACGATTCGTTTAAAGAGCTTTTCAAGCTCGCTCTTTTTCATTTTGACCGCGACGGGTCTGCCGTGCGGACACCTGAGCCCCATATCGCCGTCCATCTCCCGAATGAGCGACTTTGCCTCGTCGTCCGTCAAGTGCTCCCCGCCCTTGACCGCCGCTTTGCACGCCGCGCTTGCAAGTTTATCTTTGAGTAAATCGGCAAGTTTTATTCCGTTATAGGTCTCCATGGAGCTGAGAACTTCTCCAAAGAACGCGTCCAAATCGATATTCTGCAAATCCAAGGGCACCGCCGATATTTTAATACTCGTGCCGCCGAACTCCTCCGCCTCGAAGCCGAGCTCGCATAAAAGCGGAAGCTGTCTTACTAAAAAGGCGTATTCCTCGGAATTGACGCTCAACACGAAGGGCACGAGCATGGGCTGGGAAAGAACTTCACGCGAGGAAGTGCGGGCAACGAGGCGGTTATAGATAAGCCGCTCGTGCGCCGCGTGCTGATCGATAAAATAGGCGTCGTCGCCGATTTCGTAAATAAGGTAGGTTTGGAAGAGCTCCCCCTTATAGGTAAGCGTTGCGGGGTCGATCTTCTCCTGTTGCTTCTTCTCCTTCTCCAAAAGGAACGCACGGTTCTCCTCGAACGCGTCTTTTTCCTGAGGCGCAGGTGCGGAAACCTTCATTTTAAAGGGCTCGTTTTCTTGAAACAAGCGGGGTGCGGGCGTTCTGCCGCCCACGGGCGACACGTCGAACGAAAGCTCCTTTTTCGCCTCTTCGTAGCTCATTTTTGGCTGCGGCTTCGATTCGGGAAAGGTACTCTTGACTTCCGCTTTGGGAATAGGAATTTCTTCCTGAACCGCCCTCTTTTCCGTCTTATTGGAAACGAGGTATTCGAGCGCCTTGGAATTGCCGTCTAAAACAGCCGATACGACGGAGTACACGCACCCGTATATGATTTGATTATCGGCAAAGCGCACGTCCGCCTTCGTGGGGTGTACGTTCACGTCGACGATTTCGGCGGGCACCTCCAAAAAGAGCACGAAGAACGGATACTGCCGCTTCATTAGATACGCGCCGTAGGCGTTCGTGACCGCCGCCCCCACCGTTTGGTTTATAACGAATCGACCGTTGACGAACAGGCTCTGATAGCTGCGGTTGGGCTTTGAAAAATTCTGGTTTCCCAAATACCCGTAAATACGGATACCGTGCTTTTCCGTAGAGATCTCGTAGCACTTTTCCACCGTGTCCGCACCGTACACCGCGGCAAGTGCAGATTCGAGTCCGTCGCCGTAGGAGCGGTATTTGAGCTTGCCGTTCACATAGTAGGTAAAGGCAATCTTCGGGCGGGAGAGAAGGAACCGCGCCATCATGTTAGAGACCTCTCCTTCCTCCTGCGTATCCGATTTCAAAAACTTTAAGCGCGCGGGCGTATTAAAGAACAAGTCCTCGACGGTGACTTCCGTGCCGTTCGCCCCAGCAGCTTCCGTAACCGCGCTCAGCACGCCGCCCTCAGATGAGAGCGAATAGGCGCTCTCACCCTCCCTCTTCGATACGATCTTCATGCGGGAGACCGCCGCGATCGAAGCGAGCGCCTCGCCGCGGAAGCCGAGCGTTGCGACCGTGAATAAGTCCTCCGCCGTTCTGAGTTTACTCGTGGCGTGCGGAAGATAGGCGCGGGGCAAGTCCTCTTTTGAAATGCCCTTACCGTTGTCCGTAACGCGCACTCTTTTCTTGCCGCCGCCCTCGATTTCCACCGTGATTTCGGTAGCTTCCGCGTCGATTGCGTTTTCGACGAGCTCTTTGACGACGGAATAGGGTCTATCCACCACCTCGCCCGCCGCGATTTTATTGTAAATTTCCTTCGAAAGAACGTTGATCATTTAAGTTTCTCCTTCCAGTCGGAAAGTATGCCGAGTGCCTGCATGGGCGTGAGCGAATTGACATCAAGCTCTTTGAGCTCCTCTTCGATTGCAAGTCGCTCTTCTACGGGCTCTTCCGTATCTTCCACGGCGGGGACGCCGTTCAAATCGTTCTGCTCCAAAGATTTTAAAATCTTCTTGGCGCGGGAGACGACCTCTTCGGGAATGCCCGCAAGCGAGGCAACCTCCACGCCGAAGCTGCGGGAAGCGCCGCCGCGCAAAATCTTCCGTAAAAAGACGATCGACCCGCCCACCTCTTTCACGCTGATTTTATAGTTCTTGACCCCTTCGAGCTTGCCTTCGAGCTCGGTAAGCTCGTGATAGTGCGTTGCAAAGAAGGTCTTCGCGCGCACCTTTTCCGTTAAGTATTCAATCACCGACCAGGCAATCGAAAGCCCGTCGTAGGTGCTCGTGCCCCTGCCCACTTCGTCAAGAATTAAAAGGCTCTTACTCGTAGCGTTGCGCAAGATATTTGCAACTTCCGTCATCTCCACCATGAAAGTACTTTGATCGAGAATGAGATTGTCGCTTGCGCCGATTCTTGTAAAGATACGGTCGCAGAGCGGAATCTTTGCGCTCTTTGCGGGCACGAAACAGCCGATCTGCGCCATTAAAACGATCAGAGCGACCTGCCGCAAATAAGTGCTCTTTCCCGCCATATTCGGACCCGTGATGATCATCGTGCGGTTTTCTCCGCTGTCGAGCATACAGTCGTTGGGGACGAAGCGCTCCTTGGAAATCGCCTCGACGACGGGATGACGCCCCTCCGTGATTTCGAGCGTGCCCTCTTCCAAAATTTGAGGGCGGCAATAGCGGTTCGACTTGGCAACCGTGGCAAAGGAAAGGATTACGTCCAAAAGTGCAATCGAAGAAGAAATCTGCTGGAATACGGGGATATTCCGCTCTAATATCTTCATGATTTCCGAATAGAAATGCTCTTCAAGGCGGTGCGAAGCGTCCTCACTGCCTAAGATCTTGTGTTCGAGATCTTTGAGCTCTTCCGTCGTGTACCGCTCCCCCGTCGAAAGCGTTTGACGGCGTTCGTAGTCGTAGGGCACGCGGTCCTTAAAGCCGTTCGAAACCTCGATATAATAGCCGAATACGCGGTTATAGCCCACTTTGAGAGTGCGTATCCCCGTGCGCTCGCGTTCCCTTGTTTCGAGCTCGGCGGCAACGGACTTGCTGTTGCGGTTGATATTGCGGAGCTTATCGAGCTCCTCGTCGTAGCCGTCTTTAATGTAGTTCCCCTCTTTCAAGGTCGTGGCGTTCGGTGCGATCGCCTCGTCCAAGAGCTCGCAGATTTTAGTGGGATCGGCAAGCGAAGCGGAAATATCTTTGAGAAGCTTTGACGAAAAGCCCGCTAAACGGAATTTGAGCGAGGGAACGACGGAGAGCGATTTCGAGAGCGCTAAGGCGTCCTGCGGCTGTAAGTTTCCGTTCGAAATGCGCCCCGTCAGGCGTTCGATATCCTTGACTCCCTCTAAAAGTTCTTCGATCCCCATCGTAACGACGGTCGCGTTAAAGAGCTCCTCCACCGCGTCGAGCCGCTCCTCGATCTTATCTTTTTGCAGAAGAGGCGCGGTCAGCATAGAGGCAAGCTTTCTTGCCCCCATACTCGTCTTGGTCTTATCGATGAGCCACAGAAGCGAGCCGTAGCGCTTGGAATCGGCGCTGTTTTTGAGTAAGTCAAGGTTCCTCACCGCGATAGGATCGAGTTTCATCTGTCCCGAATGATCGGCAAGGTGAATTTTCGTAATGTTTTTGAGGGCGTGCTTTTGCGTATCGTTGAGATATTCGCACAACGCCCCCGCCGCAATCACCGCCCCGCTGTGCCCGTCAAGTCCGAGCGCAGACAGCGAAGCACAGGAGAACTGTTCCTTTAAAACGCGCTCTGCGCTCCCCTTTTCGAACGCGTAGGGAAGATAGCAGGAAAATGCGGGAAGTATTCCCCGTTCGATTTCCGCCCTACCCTTGACCGCAAATAAAAGCTCGTCGTTGCAGATGACTTCCGCAACGGAGAGGTTGATCAAAACGGATAAGAGCCTATCTAAGCTCTCCTCCTCCGAAGCGCAGAATTCCCCCGTCGTAATGTCCGCCCAGGCAAGGGCGAATTTCCCTTCTTTTAAATAGGCGCAGGAGATATAGTTATTTTTCTTATCGTCTAAAAGGCTCTCTTCGATGACCGTGCCCGCCGTTGCGATTCTGATAACGTCGCGCTCCACAAGCCCTTTGCCCGCCTTGGGGTCGGAGAGCTGTTCGCAGATTGCCACCTTTTCGCCCATTCCGACGAGCTTTGCGATATAGGTATCGGCAGCGTGGAAGGGAACTCCGCACATGGGCGCGCGCTCTTTCATGCCGCAGTCCTTGCCCGTTAAAGTTAAATCTAAGAGCTTTGAAACCTTGACGGCGTCGTCGAAGAACATTTCGTAAAAGTCGCCGAGACGGTAAAAGAGAACGCAGTCCTTGTACTTCTCTTTCGTGTCTAAATAGTGCTGCATCATCTGTGAAATCGCCATGACTTACCCCTTATTGCTCCTCTCCGTAGAGAGAGACGCCGTTCGCTTTCGTAATTTTCAGCTTTACAAATTCGCCGACCCTGTCGCGGTTACTCTTGAAATATCCCATTCTGCCATAGGAGTCCCGACCGAGATAATACTCCTTTTTTTCGTCGTAATCCTCTACGAGAATTTCGAGAGTCTGTCCCACGCACTTTGCGCTCTTTTCCCGCGTTTGGTTGTTGACGCACTCCACGAGCCGCATAATGCGCTTTTTGGAAATCTCTTCGGGAATCTGTCCGTCCATTGCCGCCGCCTTCGTGCCCGTGCGCGGAGAATAGACGAAGGTGAACGCCGAAGAAAAGCCCGCTTCCTTGACAAGCGAAAGCGTCTCTTCGAACTCCTCTTCCGTCTCCGTAGGAAAGCCGACAATCAAATCAGTCGTCACTTCGCAATCGGGAATTTCTTGTTTTAAAAGCGCGATTTCGCTTAAATACTTTTCCCGCGTGTAGCGGCGGTTCATGAGCGATAAAATTCTGTCGCTCCCCGACTGTGCGGGAAGGTGCATTCTGCGGCAGATTTTTTGGTGCTTTTTCATGACTTCGACGAGCCCTTTTGAAAAGTCCTTGGGGTGCGAGGTCATGAACGCAACGCGGAAATTTCCCTCGATCGAGGCAACCTTATCCAAGAGTTCGGGAAAGCGCATTCCGTTTGAGTTATACGAATCGACGTTCTGTCCTAAGAGCGTGATCTCTTTATAGCCCTCTTTCACAAGCCCTTTTACTTCGTTTAAGATATCCTCGGGATCGCGGCTCTTTTCGCGCCCGCGCACGTAGGGAACGATACAGTAGGTGCAGAAGTTATTGCAGCCGTAAGTGATATTCACCCAGGCGTTCGGGTAGCTCCTCCTAACGGGGATGATTCCGTCCTCGATTTCTTCCCGCTCTTCCTTCAAAGATACGACCGTCTTTTTCGTGGTGCGCTTTTTCTCGATGAGCGATTGAAGCTCGTTTAAGTTGTGAGTGCCGAACACGATATCGACAAACGGGAACTTCCGTTTGATATATTCGGCTTTGCCCGCCTCCTGCGCCATGCACCCGCCGAGAGCGATCAAAAGCGACGGCTTGCGCTTTTTGAGTTTTTTTAACGCTCCGATATTGCCGAAGGCGTGATTTTCGGCGTTCTCGCGAATACAGCAGGTGTTAAAGACGATAATATCCGCCTCTTCCTCGTTGCTCTCCTCGTCGTAGCCGCAGCCCTTTAAAATGCCCGCGATCTTCTCCGATTCGTGTAAATTCATCTGACAGCCGTAAGTCGTTATATGGTATTTCATAGACTTTCTAGTACTTCTCCCACTTTTGAGTGAATGACCGCTTCGCACGCTCCGTCGTAGGGCGTTTCGTCGCGGTTGATCAAAACCGAGTGCTTGCCGCGAAAGTATCTTACAAAGCCCGCCGCGGGGTATACGCTGAGCGAAGTTCCTGCAATCACGAGCATATCCGCATTCGCGATTGCGTTCACTGCGCCCTGCACCGTGTTATCGTCGAGCGGCTCGCCGTAAAGCACAACGTCGGGCTTGATGAGTCCGCCGCACTCGCAGTGCGGAACCCCTTCGCTATTTAAAATAAATTCCGCCGAATACTCTTTTTTGCACTTTAAACAGTAATTGCGGTGCACGCTTCCGTGAAGCTCGAATACTTTTTTGCTCCCCGCCGACTGGTGCAGTCCGTCGATATTCTGCGTGACGACAGCCGAAAGCTTCCCCTCTTTTTCCCATTCGGCAAGCTTTATATGCGCCGCGTTCGGCTTTGCGTCAAGGCACAGCATTTTATCGCGGTAGAACTGATAGAACTCTTCCGTGTGGGAATAGAAATAATCTGCACTTAAAATCACTTCGGGCGGAACGGAATATTTTTGCCGGTAAAGCCCGTCCGCCGAACGGAAATCGGGAATGCCGCTCTCGGTCGAAACGCCCGCGCCGCCGAAAAAGACGATACGGCTACAATCGTTTATCATTTCTTTGAGCGTCATACCATTCCTCCAAAATACAATTATAACATAATTAAACTAATTTTTCAACAAAACCGAATCAATTTTTCGCGGAAATACAAATACTGTAAGCAAATGAAAAAAACGGCGATTATTTTAAGCAGTATTCTGGGCGTTATCTCAACGATCGTTTTGGCGCTCTTTGTCTATTATTTTTCAATTACGGCGGGCGTAAGGCTCGATCCTAATAAGCTCAACGACAGCGTACAGAACGTGAGCGTATACGACTTCCAGGGAAAAGAAATCGACCTTCCTCAACTCAAAAAATGCGCTTCCTTTTCAAAGCTCCCTTCTTACGTTCCGAACGCGTTCGTGGCCGTCGAGGACAAGCGGTTCTATAAGCACAACGGCTTTGACTATAAACGGATCGGCAAGGCGGTTTTAAGGAATATTTCTTCCTTTTCCTTCCGCGAAGGCGCTTCGACCATTTCCCAACAGCTCATTAAAAATACGCACCTTTCGGGCGAAAAAACGCTTACCCGAAAGCTCAAAGAAATGAAGCTTACACGCGCCCTTGAAAAGCGGTATTCCAAAGAGGAAATTTTATCGCTGTACCTTAACTCTATTTACTTCGGGCACAGCGCGTTCGGGATCGAGGAAGCGGCCTCGTTCTACTTTCAAAAGACCGCCGAAACGCTTTCCCCCGCCGAGAGCGCGACGCTTGCGGCGCTCGTGCAATCGCCCAACCGCTATTCTCCCTTCCGCGACGGCGAAAAGTGCTTGAAGCGCAGAAACTTCGTTTTATCGCTCATGCGCAATCAGGGATATATTTCAAAAAGCGAATACGACGAAGCGGTCTTAGAGCCCCTGCCCCTTGCGCCGAACGAAGAATCGGCAAGCGGAAGCAGTTATCTTGCGCTTGTGTTCGAAGAGTTTTCCAATCTATTCCCTGCGGAAAAGCCCGACGATTCCACTCTTAAAATTTACACTTATTACGACCCCGCTCTGCAAAAGAGTATGGAGTCCTACGAAGCGGAAACGGATTATTCCGCCTGCATTCTCGATAATCTCTCTCACGGCGTGAAGGCTTATTATTCGAGCGCGGGCAGAATAAAGCGCCTTCCCGCGTCGCTTATGAAGCCGCTCCTCGTATACGCGCCCGCCCTCGAAATGAACGCGATTTCCCCCGCGACGCCCATTCTGGACGAGCGGACGGACTTCGGCGGATACAGCCCCAAAAACTACAACGACGAATATGCGGGATACGTAAGCGCGCGCTATGCTCTCTCCCACAGCGTGAACGTGCCCGCGGTCAAACTGTTAAACGTGATCGGCATCGACAAGGGCGCGGAGTATATGAAAAAAATGGGGCTGCCCGTAAGCGAAGAGGATAAGTCGCTTGCCCTTGCCCTCGGCGGAATGAAGGAGGGCTATACCCTTCCCGATATCGCCTTTGCCTATTCTGTCTTTCCCTCTATGGGAGGCTATTCCCCCTCCCGCGCGATCCGTAAAATCGAGAGCGCTTCGGGCAAAACGCTCTACGAATGGAAGCCGACTTTCACGCGGGTGTTCTCCGAAGATACCGCCGCCATTATGAACGATATGCTGCAAACGGCGGTTCGCGATGGAACGGCGAAAAAGCTGCGTTCCCTTGATTTTCAAATTGCCGCAAAGACGGGCACGGGCGCAAATTCTTCGGGCAATACCGACGCCTACACCGTCTCCTATACGAGCGAAAACACCGTCGCGGTCTGGATGGGAATGCGCGACAATTCGCCCATAAAAACGACGGGCGGGAACCTACCCGCCGCACTTGCCCTCACCTTGAACCGCAAGCTCTATCAAGACCACGCCCCTGCGGATTTCCCTCTTTCGGACGGCGTCATTGAAGTTGCCTTCGACAAGGAAGAGTACGAAAAAAATCACCGCATTCTCTCCGCCGATCCTACCGCGCCGCCCATCACGACCCTTTCAGAGCTCTTCCGCGCCTCGGCACCGCCGCAGGAGACGAGTACCCGTTTTTCAAGTCCCACCATTCAAAAACCCACGATTTCGGTCAAAAACGGCAGTGTTATTATCGAATTATGTCAGACAGAGTACTATGATTACGTTGTAAAAAGAAAAAATAACGGCAAAACCGTTATTATTTACGAGGGAAATTACCGCTCTAAGATCATCGACAACTCCGTAGCCGCAGGCGAAACCTACGAGTATTCCGTGACCCCTATGTATAAAGGAAGGACGGGAGAGAGCATTATTCTCCCTTCCGTCCGCATTCAAAAGAGTGACGACGTTCCCGATCATTGGTGGGACTAAGTCAGTAAGTAATAACTTCAATAGTAGAGAGCGCGTCCTCGACAAGCCCCTCTACGTCGAGTTTTTTCTCCTCCGATTCGATGAACGAAAGCTTGGGTTTGATTGCGGGGAAATCGGGCAGGAACACCGTACAGCAGTCCTCGTACGGTTCCACGGAAATTTCGTATGTGCCGATGTCCCGCGAGCGTTCGATGATTTCGTCCTTATCGAATCCGACGAGCGGACGAAGAACGGGAAGAGTGACGACGGCGTTCGACGAGGTCATTCCCTCGATCGTCTGACTTGCGACCTGTCCAAGACTTTCGCCCGTGATCAAACACTGCGCTCCCCTCTTTTTTGCAAGCCGCTCCGCAAGACGGAACATGAATCTTCGAAGTAAGGTCACGTTGAGTTCGGGCGCGCACTTTGCGTGGATCTCCTCTTGAATCTTCGTAACGCTGATCGTCGTCAAGCGGTAGGTGTTCGTAAACTTTGCAATTTGCTTTGCAAGGGAGACGACCTTTTCCTTTGCTAGCTCGTTGGTGTGCGGATAGCTGTGGAAATGAAGATAATCTACCTGCATTCCGCGCTTTGCCATCATATAGCCCGCGACGGGTGAATCGATTCCGCCCGATATAAGAAGAAGACCTTTTCCCGAAGCGCCCACGGGCATACCGCCCCTGCCCTTTTTAAATTCGCCGAACACGAGCGCCGTTTGATTTTCGCGGATATCCACGTACACGTAGGACTTAGGCGAATGCACGTCCACCTTTAAGTGCGGGCGGGCGCCAAGAAGCCGCGCGCCGATTTCCGCATTGACCTCCATGGAAGTAAGTGAAAAGCGTTTATTGCCGCGGTGCGTTTCCACCTTGAACGTCCCCTCTTCGGGACAGACGGAAAGAGCACATTCGAAAATCGAATCGAGCTCCGCTTCCGTTTTGAGCCCCACCGAATAGGAATGCACGCCGAATACGCTTGCGATACGCTCCTCTATCTCTTCGATTCTCTCTTCATCGAATTTCTCAACGAGATAGCGGCCGCTCGTACGCCTTAGCTCGTGACGAAGCCCCTTTAAGCACCGTTCGAGATTGACCGTAAACAGCCGTTCAAAGAAGCCGCGATTCTTGCCCTTTAAGTGAATTTCCGCATAGCGGATAATGATTACCTTTTCCGTCATTTCACTCTCCCGTAAAGCTCTTTTGCAGTAGCGTTGATAATTTTTGCGGCGGAGGCGATTTCCTCTTCGGTATTCTCCGCAGAGAAGCTGAATCTCAAAACGCCGTTCAAGAGCTCCTTATCTAAACCGCAAGCCTCGATCACGCGGCTGTACGGCTTTTTCGAAGAGCACGCGCTCCCCGTGCCCGCAAACACCCCTTGATCGGAAAGCATTCGAACGAGGGTTTCCCCCCTTACGCCCTTTGCCACAACCGTCAAAATATAGGGCGTGCCGCTAATCGATGAAAGCCGCACGAACGTATCCTTATCGAGCATTTCGAACAATTTTTCCCTTAATTTTAAAACGCGCTCGCTATCGCCTTTCAGGGAAGAAAGCCTTTTCTTTGCGGCGGAGGCAAACGCCAAAATTCCGAACACGTTCTCCGTTCCGCTCCGATGATTCTTCTCCTGCCCCCCTCCGTAAAGATAGGGCGCAAGGTTTATTTTTTTGCGCTTGATAAGCGCGCCCGTGCCTTTGAGCGCGCCGATCTTATGGGCGCTCACCGAATAAAAATCAATATGATTCGTAAGACGAACGGGAATCTTTCCGAACGCCTGCACGCCGTCGCACATTACGAGCGTGCGGCCGTTCTTTTGCTTGACCTTTTCCGAAATGCGCTCGATCGGGTTGATCGCACCCGTTTCGTTGTTCACGTGAATGACGGAGACGAGCGAAGTATTCTCGTCCACAAGCCGCAAAAGCGCGTCCGAATCTATACTTCCGTCGCCGTTCAAAGGTGCAAAGCGCACATCTATCCCGCGGTTTTTGAGCTCCCTGGCGCATTCGTAGACCGCCGCGTGCTCCCCCAAGGTCGTCACGAAATTCCCCCGCTTCACGCTCCCGAAGATCGCCTGATTGTCCGCCTCCGTTCCACAGGAAGTAAAAATAAGATCAAAGTTCTCTTTATCTGCTAAGAGGGATAAAATTTCTTCCCGTGCCCCGTCGATTTCTCTGTGCGTTTGAATTCCGCCCGCGTAAAGCGCGGACGGATTGAAATACAAATCATTCAGCGCCCGCTCCGCGTCGTCTAACGCAGATTTTAAGGGGCGCGTCGTTGCAGCGTTGTCAAGATAAATCATTCGCGTATAAATTTGTTTCTGCCCGCCGCCAACACCAAATATTCCAGCATTTCTTTTTTGCATTCGAGAATATAGAGCGTTTTGCCGACTGACGAAGAGTAGAGAATATGGATAAATTCCTTCCCCTCTGCGGGGTCGCGGTTGGGGGTCATGATTCTGGGTTTAGAGCCGTTAAGCCCTGCGTAAGTTCTGTCGAACGTAGTCCCTTCGCAATAGCCGAGTTGCATGATATGCTCTGCGTCGAGCGTTACGATATGCTTTCTCTTTCTGCCGTTGAACACCTTCGTGATTCTGAGTTCGTCCTGCACGAAGAGGTAATCGTAGCTTACGTTAAAACGACGGCGCACACGGAAAAACAGAAAGGACGAAAGCACAAGCGCAACGAGGGGCACGAGCCAAAGCACGAGTGAAAGCACGAGCGCCGTACCTTTTACCCCCTTCAAGCCTGTGGGAAGAACCATGATACAGATGAACAAATATATCACGGCTGCAACGGCAAAGATAATGCACAAAACTTGGAACGTCATGTACCACCTTGCCTGTTTTTTGGCGTCTACGGGCTGTGCGCTCTCTTCGTAAAGGGCGTCCTTCGGCATTAGAATTCTACCTTTCCTTCATAAATTTTATGCACGTTGCCCGTAAGGGTCACGCTTCCGTCACGGTGATAGCGGACGATCAGATCCCCGCCCTTCACCTTTACCGTGATATCGGTATCCTGCTTGCAGTAGCCGCCCAAGACCGCTGCGACCGCCGCCGCACAGGCGCCCGTTCCGCACGCCCAGGTCTCGCCGTTATGGCGCTCCCAAACGCGCATTTTGAGCGTGCTGCCGTTGACGATACGCACGAACTCCACGTTCGTATGTTGCGGGAAATACTTACTCGTTTCGATCTTGCGCCCCACTTCCTCTACAGGGAAAGCGTCTACCTTCTCCGTGAAGATCACGCAGTGCGGGTTGCCCACGTTTACAAGGGTCGCCTTGTATTCCGTGCCGTCGATATCCATAGGGTGATCGACGATCTTATCCCCTTTCCATACGCAGGGAATTTGAGCGCCGGAAAGCTCCACTTTGCCAAGATCCACGCTTGCCGAGGTCACGACTCCGCCGAACGAGAACACGGTCACGTCCTTTACGCCGCTCTTCGTTTCGATCTTCATGCTCTCGTTCTTAACGATCCCTTTTTCGTAGAGGTACTTCGCAACGCAACGGATCGCGTTACCCGCAATGTCGTCCTCCGTACCGTCCTGATTGTAGGCGCTCATCTTTGCGTCGGCGACGTCCGACTTCGTGATGACGACGATCCCGTCGCCCCCGACTCCGTAATGGCGGTCGAGGAAGTTGATCGCAAGCGATTCGGGACAGGTGATAAGCCCTTCCATATCCTCGAAGTAGATATGATCGTTTCCGCAGGACTGCATTTTGACGAAGTTGAGCTCCGTCTTTTTGCGGCGCAGGCGGTTGATATCGACGAGCTCGGTGTTGTATTCGGTGAATTTGCTTGCGATAATGTCGCAAAGCGCGTTCGCCGTATCGAGCGACGTCAAAACGGTAATACCTAAAAGAATTGCGTGGTGATGAAGCTCGATATAGTCGTTGATCGAGTCGACGTCCGTCTTACCCGTATAGATGACGTAGTCGATTTTTCCCTCGTCCATGAGCTTTGAAACCTGCTTGGTCGCTTTTAATCTGTCGACGACGGTGACGTCGATTCCCAAATCGGAAATGACCTTTGCCGTTCCCGCCGTAGCGTAAAGATTACAGCCCAGATCCGCGAACTTCTTCGCGATCGATACGATTTCGAACTTATCCTGATCGTTGACGGTGAAGTACACGCCGACGGGCTTTTCCTTGGTCGGGTGGCACATTTTGAAGCCCGCCGAAACGAGTCCCTTGAAGAGCGCCTCTTCGAAGGTCTTGCCGATACCCAAAACCTCGCCCGTCGATTTCATTTCGGGTCCAAGTTGCGAGTTTACGTCGTTGAGCTTTTCGAAGCTGAACACGGGTACCTTGACCGCAACGTAGGGAGAATTGGGATACAGCCCCGTTCCGAAGCCGAGCTTTTTCAGCTTCGCGCCCGCCATGATCTTGGTTGCAAGCTCCACCATCGGCACGCCCGTTACCTTGGAGATATAGGGAATCGTACGCGACGCGCGGGGATTGACTTCGATGACGTAGAGCTTATTTTCGTAAATGAGATACTGAATGTTGATGAGCCCCTTCGTCTTTAAGGAGAGCGCAAGCTGGGTGGAGACTTCCACGATCTGTTTGAGCATTGCGTCGCTTAAATGATAGGGCGGATATACTGCGATCGAGTCGCCCGAGTGCACGCCCGCGCGTTCGATGTGCTGCATGATTCCGGGAACGAGCACGTCTACGCCGTCGGAAATGGCGTCTACTTCGAGCTCCGTACCCATGAGGTATTTATCGCAGAGCACGGGGTTTTCGATGTGCTGCGCCAAAATAACGTCCATATAGCGGGAGATATCGTTCTCGGTAAAGGCGATCGTCATGTTCTGACCGCCGATAACGTAGGACGGACGGAGAAGTACGGGATAGCCGAGCTTCTCCGCAGCTTGAAGCGCCTCCTCTTTCGTCATGACGGTGAGTCCCTTGGGACGGGCGATATTGAATTTTTCGAGAAGCTCGTCAAAGCGCTCTCTGTCCTCCGCCATATCGACGGAGTCCGCGCTCGTGCCCAAAATGCGAACTCCCTTCTTATCGAGGTAGCCGCAAAGCTTGATCGCCGTCTGTCCGCCGAAGGTGATAACGACTCCGTAGGGTTTTTCCACGTCGATGACGTTCTGCACGTCTTCTGGTGTGAGAGATTCGAAATACAGTCTGTCCGCCGTATCGAAGTCGGTCGAAACCGTTTCGGGGTTATTGTTGATAATGACGACCTCGTAGCCGAGCTCTTTCAATGTCCACACGCAGTGCACCGAGGAATAGTCGAACTCGATACCCTGTCCGATTCTAATAGGTCCCGAGCCGATAACGATAATACGCTTCTTTTTCGAGCGCTCGACGAAGGGCTTTGCCTCGTCGTGATCCTCGTCGTCGTAAGTCGAGTAGAAGTACGGCGTCTGCGCCGCGAACTCCGCCGCGCAGGTATCGACCATTTTGAACACGGCGCGTCTGTGTCCGGGGAGCTTTTCCCCGCTCATGGCTTCGAGGTCCTTATCGGTATAGCCGAGCTGCTTGCCCGCAAGATATTCCGCCTTATTGAGCTTTTTGCCCTTGATTTCGTTCTCGTAATTGATGAGGTTCAAAAGCTTATTCAAGAACCAGCGATCGATTTTGGTGATATCGAAAATTTCGTCCACCGTAGCGCCCGCCTTCAAAGCGGCGTATACGATAAACAGTCTTTCGTCCGTCGTCTCGTCGAGCTTTGCAAGAAGCTCTTCCTTAGGAAGCGGCAGGAATTTGGGATTATTGAGCGTAGAGAGCGAAATTTCCGCTCCGCGCACCGCCTTCATGATCGCCTGCTCGAAGGACGTGCCGATTGCCATGACCTCGCCCGTCGCCTTCATACGCGAGCCGAGTCCCCTCTTCGCGTATAAGAATTTATCGAACGGCCACTTGGGAAGCTTGACGACGACGTAGTCGATCGTGGGTTCGAAGCAAGCGTAGGTCTTGCCCGTGACGTCGTTCTTGATTTCGTCGAGCGTATAGCCGAGCGCGATCTTCGTCGTAACCTTTGCGATGGGATAACCCGTCGCCTTACTTGCAAGCGCAGACGAGCGCGAAACGCGGGGATTCACCTCGATGACCGCGTATTCGAAGCTATCGGGATAGAGCGCGAACTGACAGTTACAGCCGCCCTCGATGCCGAGCTCGGTAATAATGTTGAGCGCCGCCGTGCGGAGCATCTGATATTCTTTATCGGAGAGCGTGACGGCAGGGGCTATTACGATCGAGTCGCCCGTATGCACGCCGACGGGGTCGAAGTTCTCCATGGAGCAGACCGTCAAAACGTTGCCCGCGCTGTCGCGCAAAACCTCGAACTCGATTTCCTTCCAACCGCCGATATATTTTTCGATGAGCACCTGCGTAATGGGCGAGAGCATGAGACCGTTGTGGGCAATGAGGCGCAGTTCCTCTTCCGTCTTCGCTACGCCGCCGCCCGCACCGCCTAAGGTGAACGCGGGGCGCACGATGACGGGATAGCCGAGCTTGTTCGCAATGCTGACGCACTCTTCGACCGTGTAGGCGATATCGGATGGAACGACGGGCTGATTGATTTTTTCCATCGTCTCTTTGAAGAGTTCCCTGTCCTCCGCCCTGTCGATCGCGTCGAGCTTCGTGCCGATAAGTTTCACTCCCCACTCGTCGAGGAAGCCCGATTTTGCGAGCTTACAGCCCATGGTAAGACCCGTCTGCCCGCCTAAGGAAGCAAGCAGGGAATCGGGACGCTCTTTGATGATAATGCGCTTTAAGCTGTCCTCCGTCAAGGGTTCGAGGTAGATCTCGTCCGCAAGCATTTTATCCGTCATGATGGTTGCGGGGTTGGAGTTGCAGAGAACGACGTTCACCCCCGCGTCCTTCAACACGCGGCACGCCTGCGCGCCCGCATAGTCGAATTCCGCCGCCTGTCCTATGACGATAGGTCCCGAACCGATCACGAGTACTTTTTTGATATCGCTTCTCTTAGGCATATTATTTACGCTCCTTATGGTTTTTCATTCTTATAACGAATTCGTCGAAGAGTTTGTTCGCGTCGTGCGGTCCCGCGCACGCTTCGGGGTGGAACTGCGTCGTGAACGCGTTGAGCTCGGGATAGTCGACCCCTTCGCACGTTCCGTCGTTTCCGTTTACGTAGCTGAGCTTGCCGCACTTTAAGCTATTCGACACCACTTCGTAGCCGTGGTTCTGGCTCGTAATAAAGATTCTTCCGCTCTCGACGTGGCGCACGGGCTGATTGGCCCCCCTATGCCCGTACTTCATTTTGCGGGTCTGCCCACCCATGGCAAGCGCGAAGAGCTGGTGTCCTAAGCAGATTCCGAATACGGGAACCTTGCCTGCAATCTTCTTTATAGTCTCGATAACGCCCGTATTCTCTGCGGGGTCGCCGGGACCGTTCGAGAGCATAACGCCGTCTGCAATTTTAAGCGCCTCTTCTGCGGGATAGTCGGCGGGAACGGTAACGACTTTCAAACCGCGGTTGAGTAGTTCGCGTTCGATATTGTTCTTTGCGCCGAAATCGTAGAGAACGACGGTGTATTTCCCCTCGCCGAGCGTTTTGACCTCTTTGGAGCTGACCGCCGCCACTGCGTCTTTGATTTTGTAGCGTTTCAAAGCTGCAAAGTCCGTAAAGGGCTTGAAGGTGATCGCGGCGTTCATAACGCCCGCCTCGCGCACCGTCTTGGTGAGCTCGCGCGTGTCGATTCCGTACACGGCAGGAATACCCTCGCGTTTGAGGTATTCCTCCACCGTCCCTTCCGAGCGGAAATTCGAGGGCGTGTCGCACTTCTCCCGCACGATATACGCCGTGAGGTAGCTCTTCATGCTCTCGGAATCGGCGGAGATCATTCCGTAGTTCCCGATCAAGGGGAAGGTCTGCGTGACGATTTGCCCGTAGTAGCTGGGGTCTGTCAGGGTCTCGATATACCCCGTCATGCCCGTCGTGAACACGAGCTCGCCGATGACTTCCTTTTCCGCGCCGAAGGAATACCCTTCGAACACCTTGCCGTTTTGCAGCGTTACGTAAACTTTTTTACTCATTGATTTATCTCCCGCAATTTTTTCTCATTCAGTTCTTCATCAGTTTGCACATGACGGCCTTTTGCGCGTGCAGGCGGTTTTCCGCCTCGTCGAAGATTTCGTCTGCGTGCGCTTCCATAACGTCCGCCGTGATCTCCTCGCCCCTGTGCGCAGGAAGGCAGTGCAACACCATTGCCCCCTTATTTGCCGCCTTCATGACCTTCTCATTGACTTGATAGCCCTTGAACGCTTTGATACGCTTTTCCTTTTCCTCTTCCTGACCCATGGAAGCCCACACGTCGGTATACACGATATCGGCGTTTTTAGCCGCCTCTTCCGCGCTTCTACAAAGCGTAAATTCGATATTGTCTTTACAAAGCTTCATAAGCTCCTTGTCGGGCTCGTAGCCTTCGGGACAGGCAATCGAAAAACTCATGCCCGTTTTGCAAGCTCCCACCATTAAAGAGTTCGCCATATTGTTTCCGTCGCCGATAAAGCAGAGCTTCAACCCCTTAAAAGCGCCCTTGCGCTCGCGGATCGTCATGAGATCTGCAAGCACCTGACAGGGGTGGCAGTAATCGGTGAGCCCGTTGATGACGGGAATCGTACCGTATTTGGCTAGATCCTCCACTTCCTTCTGCTCGAAGGTGCGGATCATAATGCCGTCGAGATAGCGCGAGAGCACGCGCGCCGTATCCTCTACGGGCTCCCCTCTGCCTATCTGCAAGTCGCGGTTACTAAGGAAGAGCGCGTAGCCGCCGAGCTCGTACATTCCCACTTCGAAGGAAACGCGGGTGCGCGTCGAGGACTTCTGAAAAATCATACCGAGCTTTTTGCCTTTCAGATACTCGGTCGCAACGCCGTTCTTGCGCTCGTATTTAAGCTGATCGGCAAGGTTGAGAACGGAGAGAATTTCCTCTCTCGAAAAATCGTTGAGTTTCAATAAGTGTTTCATTTTTGTAATACTCCACTGAGGATCGCAAGTCCCTCGTCCATTTCCGTTTTGGTAATTGTAAGAGGCGGCAACAGGCGCACCCTATTGTGCGCGGTCAAAACAAGCAGTCCGCGCTCTAAGCATTCTATCGCGACTTCTTTGGGGGGCTTGTCCGTTTCGAGCCCGATCATAAGCCCCATGCCCGTCACCTTTTTCACGCCGTCGATTTTGGAAAGCTTTGCTCTTAGATACTCCGCTTTGCCCGTGACCTCGAATAAGAAATCGTCGTTTAAACGCTCCACGATATTGCACGCGCCCGCACACGCAACGGGGTTTCCGCCGAAGGTCGAGCCGTGATCGCCCACCCCCAACACGTTTTCCGTCTTGTCATAGAAGAGGCACGCGCCGAGCGGAAGTCCGCCCGCGATCCCCTTTGCGGTCGTTACGATATCGGGCGTGATTGAGTAATGCTCGTAGGCAAAGAATTTTCCCGTTCTGCCGTTTCCGCACTGCACCTCGTCGCAGATGAGTAAAATATCCTTCTCTTTACAGTAGTCTGCAAGCTCTTTCACGAACGTTTTATCAAGCGCAGTGACCCCGCTTTCGCCCTGTATACATTCGATCACGACGGCGCAAGCCCTGCCGTCCGCCGCCCTGTCTATCGCCTTGATATCCGCAACCGTATTGACGACGTCGGGCACGAAGGGCGCAAAGTATTTATGGAAGGCGTCTTGTCCCGTCGCGGAGAGCGTAAAGAGCGTTCTTCCGTGAAAGCTGTCTTTTAAGGAAATAATTCTTTTGCGCTTTTCTCCGTACTTATCGTAAGAATATTTTCTTGCGGTTTTAAAGGCGCACTCGTTGGCTTCCGCGCCGGAGTTACCGAAGAATACGCGCTTTGCACCCGACTTTTCGCACAAGAGCTTACTTAGCCGCGCCTGCGGTTCGATATAGTAAAGATTGCTCGCGTGCTGAATTTTATTGAGCTGACCGATTACGGCGCTTTTCCATTCCTCGTCGTTTACGCCGAAGATATTGACGGCGATCCCCGAACCGAAGTCGATATATTCCTTGCCGTCTTCGCCTATAAGGGTGGCGTTCTTACCGCCCCTGAATGCAACGTCAAAGCGCGAAAAGGTCTTTGCGCCGTATTTTGAATCGAGTTCTTTGATTTCTTCTAACTTCATGATAGATAAGTCCTTAACTTCTTTTAAGGGTCAAACCGAAAAAAGAGACTGATTAAAAAATCAGTCGCCCTTTACAAACATCGTTCCCATACCTTCATCGGAAAGCAATTCGAGTAAAAGAGAATGCTTGACCCTTCCGTCTGTAATAAACACACGGTTTACTCCGCGGCGGATCGCCTCTTTACAGCAATTGATTTTCGGAATCATACCGCCCGATATGATCCCCTCGCGTACAAGCGATTCTATATCCGATACGTACACTTTTTTAATTAAACTGCCCTCGTCGTCTTTATTCCGCAAAAGCCCCTTGACGTCCGTCATTAAAATCAAGCTCTCGGCTTGGAGCGCGCCCGCGATACTCGAAGCTGCACTGTCGGCATTCACGTTATAAATATTGCCCTCGTTATCGAACCCCACCGAGGAGATAACGGGCATATAGTCCTTTTCCAGACAGTCGAGAATGAGCTCTGCGTTCACATTTGTAATTTTGCCGACGAAGCCGAGCTTTTCGTCCATCTTTTCGCAAAGGAGCATTCCGCCGTCCATTCCCGAAAGCCCTACCGACTTCGCGCCCAGACTTTGAAGAATATGCACGAGCGATTTATTCACTTTGCCCGAAAGCACCATTCTTACGACTTCCGCCGTCTCTTCGTCGGTATAGCGAAGTCCGTTCACAAACTTCGAGGGAATGCCCATGCGCGAGAGCGTTTCCGAAATTTCGGGCCCGCCGCCGTGGACTAAAACGACCTTGACCCCCACGCAACGAAGAAGCGTTAAATCGCGCATGACTTCGATTTTCGCTTCGTCGCCCAGCATGGCGTTCCCGCCGTATTTGATGACAAGAATTTTATTCCTGTATTTTTCGATGTAAGGCATTGCCTCGATTAAAAACTCTGCCTTTTTATCGATCTCCGTCACGTTCTGTAATCTCCGTTGATTTTCACGTAGTCGTAAGTTAAGTCGCAGCCGTATGCCGTTGCGCTCTCGATCCCGTCGTTGAGATCGATCATGATATGTATTTCTTTTTGCGAAAGAATTCTTTTTGCAAGCTCTTCGTCAAACGGACGGGCAAAGCCCTTTCTGTACGCTTCGACGATTCCCGCCGATGAGCAGAAGCTCACGTTGATTTTCGTGATGTCGATATCCGCTCCCGAATAGCCGAGCGCACACATTACTCTTCCGCCGTTCGCGTCCGCGCCGAACACCATTGCTTTCACAAGGTTGGAATTGACGACCGCCTTTGCGGCAATGCGCGCGTCCGCCTTCGTTTTGGCGCGCTTGACGTGGCACTCGATAAGCTTCGTTGCGCCCTCGCCGTCCGCCGCAAGCATTTTGCAGAACTTCGTCGTGACGACGTGAAGCATTTCCTTGAAGGTCTGAAAGTCCTTTCCTTCGTCAACGATTTCCTTGTTTCCCGCAAGCCCGTTCGCAAGAACTGCAAGCGTGTCGTTCGTGGAAGTGTCCCTATCCACGGAGAGCATATTCAGGGAATCGTCAACCTCTTCGGAGAGCGCCTTTTGCAGCATTTGGGGAGAGATCGCCGCGTCGGTCGTAATGAACAAGAGAAGAGTCGCCATGTTGGGGCAAATCATTCCCACGCCCTTTCCGATCGCACCCATTTTTACTTCCTTGCCGTTCAAAGTAAACTTGATTGCAAATTCCTTTTTCACGGTGTCGGTCGTCATAATGGCTTCCGCCGCCAGGGAGCTGTTGTCGCCAAGTCCTGCGGCAAGAGAGGGCATTCCCTCTTTAATGGGGTCAATTACAAGCTTTTGTCCGATGACGCCCGTGGAGCCCACGATGACGTCCTCTTTGGGAATTTTCGTGTAGCGCTTGACGAGCGCGCACATTCTGTTAGCAATACTTACGCCGTTACGGTTGCAGGTGTTTGCGTTTCCGCTGTTTACGACGATCGCCTGCGCGTACCCGTCTTGAAGGTGTTCCTTCGTCACGAGAATGGGCGCACCCTTGACTAAATTCGTCGTGTACACCGCTGCGGCGGAGCACCTCTTTTCCGAAACAATCAGAGCTAAATCGCGCTTCGTTCTGTTTTTACGGATCCCGCAATGGACGCCGTTCGCCTTAAAACCTTTGGGCGCGCATACGCCCCCTTCGATAAATTCTACCATGTTTTCCCCCTATCCGATTGATTATATCACAAACCGAGGCGTTCGTCAAGCCCCAGAGCAATATTCATATTCTGAATTGCGGCTCCACTTGCACCTTTTCCCAAATTATCCAAGGTCGCCGTGAGCAAAATACGCTCTTCGTTGCCGTTTACGAATAGCTCCATGTTGTTCGTGCCGACAAGCCCGTTTGCGGAGAGATACCCCTCTTCTTTCTTTATATGCACAAAGTTGCCGTTTTCGTAATGCTCTGTAAGAATTTTTTCTACCGTCTCCTTCGTCGTTCCTTTTTTGATAAGGTCGCAAAAGAGCGGAACGCTTACGCTCATGCCGCTATAAAAATCGCAGATGTACGGGTTGAACACGGGCGTTCTTTTTAAGCCGCACGTCTTGACCATTTCGGGCAGGTGTTTGTGTTCAAGTCCCACTGCGTACAGGCGGGGCGTTTCAAGCGAAATATCGCGGGGCGTACTTTCGTACTGCGCGATCGCCTTTTTGCCGCCGCCCGAATACCCACTTACCGCGTGGCACACGAAGGGATAGTCCGCGGGCACGATTCCCGCCTTCACCAAGGGATATACGAGCGCGATAAAACCGCTTGCATAGCAGCCGGGGTTCGCAATGCGCTTACCCCTTGCGATTCGTTCGCGGTGCTCCTTTGAAAGCTCCGCAAAGCCGTACGCCCAGCCCTCTTGCGTTCTGTGCGCGGTCGAAGCGTCGATGACGATCGTTTTGGGGTTGGCAACGAGCGTGACCGCCTCTTTTGCCGCCGCGTCGGGCAGGCACAAAAAGGTCACGTCGGAGGAATTGATTGCTTCCTTCCGCGCGGAAATATCCTTCCTAAATTCTTCGGGAAGGACGATCACTTCGATATCCTTCCGAGGTCTGAGGCGTTCGTCGATTTTCAGCCCCGTCGTCCCCTCTCTTCCGTCGATGAATACTTTGATCATTTGAGTTTCTTTTGATCGAGCAACGCCTTCACTTTAATGGGAAGTCCGAAGAGGTTGATAAAGCCCTCGGAATCCTTCTGCGAGTACGCTCCACCGTCGTCGTCGAACGTAGCGATATTTTCACTGTAAAGCGAGTGCGGCGAGGTGATGCCCGCGCTCGTAATATTGCCCTTGTAAATACGGAGCTTTACGTCGCCCGTGACGGTCTCCTGCGTTTTATCGACGAATGCCGTAAGCGCCTCTCTGAGCGGCGTGAACCACTGCCCGTCGTAGACCATTTCGCCGAACTTGATCGCAATAAGCTGTTTATAATGCTGGGTCGCCTTATCAAGGCAGATCATTTCAAGAAGTCTGTGCGCCTCGTAGAGAATCGCGCCGCCCGGCGTTTCGTACACGCCGCGCGACTTCATGCCGACGAGTCTGTTTTCTACAAGGTCGGCAAGTCCCACGCCGTTCTTTCCGCCCACTTCGTTGAGCTTTTCTACAAGCTCCACCGCGCCCATGGCTTTGCCGTCGATTGCGGTGGGAATACCCTTTTCAAAGTGAATGGTGATATAGGCGGGCTTATCGGGCGCCTGAATGGGCGATACACCGAGTTCGAGGAAGCCCTCTTTTTCGTAAAGCGGTTCGTTTGCGGGGTCTTCGAGATCGAGCCCCTCGTGCGAAAGATGCCACAAGTTTTTGTCCTTGGAATAGTTGGTTTCGCGGTTGATCTTCAAGGGAATGTTATGCGCCTCGGCGTAGTCGATTTCCTCGTCGCGGCTCTTGATATCCCAAATACGCCAGGGAGCGATGATCTTCATTTCGGGCGCGAATGCCTTGATCGCAAGCTCGAAACGCACCTGATCGTTGCCCTTGCCCGTACAGCCGTGGCAGATCGCGTCCGCCTTCTCCTTCTTCGCGATCTCTACAATCGCCTTTGCAATGCAGGGACGCGCGAACGACGTGCCGAGAAGATAGGTCTCCTCGTACTTCGCACCCGCCTGCACCGTGGGGAAGATATAATTTTCAACGAAGTCCTTTTTGAGATCGAGCACATAGAGCTTACTAGCTCCCGTCTTTTTCGCCTTTTCTTCCAAGCCGTCAAGCTCCGTTCCCTGCCCGACGTCGCCCGATACCGCAACGACTTCGCAGTTATCGTAGTTCTCTTTGAGCCACGGGATAATGATCGACGTATCGAGTCCGCCCGAGTACGCAAGCACTACTTTTTTGATTTTTTCCATAACATACCTCTTTTGCTTTTTGTTTTTTCATTATTATATCAAAGCAAAAGGCGCAAATCAAGTGATTGCGCCCCGTTCCCGAAAAATATTTTAACAAAATTGATAGTTTGGTGAATATATGCAATGTTATATGACTAATTATGCAAATATCGTGTATATATTCATTTTGTTAGCTATTTGCGCTCTCGTCGAAGGTAACGAAAAAGCGCGTCGTCGCGTCGCCGTTCACGCGCGCTTCGAGCGCCGTGCCATCTTCGGTATCCTTGCGGTAAAAGGTGAGCGTTTCCCCCGCCTTCACCTGTTTTGCATAGGAGATACGGAAGGACTTTACGCGCCTTTTTTCAAGCTCCTCCTCTAAAAAGCAGTCCATAAAGAAGTCGGCGTATTTCGTGTTATTGACGTGGCGGAAGTGATCGTAGTGCGAAAGGTGCGTTTGCATGGAATAAATTTCTTTCCCCTCCTCTCTGAGCTTGGGAAGAGACCAATCGGGGGTTATGATCTTCTCGTCGCGGTAAGGGCAAGTCGGGTGCGCCTTCAAGCGTTCGGGAGGCAAAATCTTTTGCGTATCCAGATCGACGAGACACCAGCGGGAAGCAAGCGCCGCAACCCTTTCCCCGTCCCTCTTTACTTCGTAATCACGCTCGAAAATGCCGTGGCGGGGCGTTAAAGGCCAAGTCGAAACCGTCAGAAGGTCTCCTACGCGGATCGGAGTAAAAATTTCACAACAGGTGGTCGTAATAAAAAATCCGCACCTGTCGCCGATCGTATCTTTGTAACCAAAGCCGAGCTCGTCCGCGCTCTGTCCCGCGACCTCCTGCGCAAAGGAAAGGAGCGCGGAAGGCCGCACTTCGTCCTTATGATCGCAGTCCGCGTAGAGTACCGAAAAATTTTTTGAAAAAGAATAACCGCTCATGATTTTATTATATCACGGGCGGAAATGCTTGTCAACGATTCAACCGTTTGCGGCGGAGGAAAGATAGCGGAGAGCTCCTTCGGCAATCGCCGCCGCGATCTTATCGCGGTATTCGTTATTAAGTAAGAGCGCCTCGTCCTCCGGGTTGGACAAAAAGCCGCATTCCACGATGACGGAGGGATAGTCGCTGCAATTCAATATATAATAGTCTCCCTTTAAGGGCTCGCTCTTACGGACGCACTCGGGCATTTCGTTGAGCGAGGCCTGAATGAGGCAGGCAAGCGTTACGGAGCGGTCGTTCGATTCGCGGAAAAAGACCTGAGCGCCCCGCCGCGAACGCATGGAAAAGAAATTCTGATGCACCGATATGACGAGCGCGGGATTGCTCTTATTGATAATCTGGGCACGCTTTTGCATATCACGTTTTTTGTATCCGGAAGTCGCCGTGCCGTAGAGCCCCGCTTCCGTTTCGCGCGTCATCACGACGGAAAACCCCGCGTCCGAAAAACAGCGGGAAAGCCGACGCGACAAATCGAGGTTGATGTCGCTCTCCTTCGTTCCCGATTCGATCCCGACGACGCCGCCGTCCACTCCCCCGTGCCCCGCGTCGATGACGACGGTAAGTCTTACGCTCTCGGAGGCGGTCGCAGTCAACGCAAAGATACAAACCCCAAATGCGAAAGCCACCGATAAAAAGATACACGCGATTCCAAACGCCACGCGATGCCGATAGAAAAAATTCATATTATATTGTATGAGATTGTCCCGCTTTGTATGAAAAGTAACCCGATACTCAAATAGTTTTAAAAAAGGAGCGTATTTTCTTGACTTATCAACAAGTATCATATATAATTATGACAATACATTACAGAATATGGAGAAAAAAGTATGGCAAACGTTAAAATCGTAACCGATTCGAACAGCGGCATTACGCAAAAAGAAGCGGAAGAAATGGGTATTTCGGTAATTCCCATGCCCTTCGTCATTAACGGTGAAGAATTTTTTGAAGATATCAACTTAACGCAACCCGAGTTCTACGAATATCTGAAAAGCGACGCGGACGTCCACACGAGTCAGCCCGCAATCGGAAGCATTACGGAGCTTTGGGACAAACTCCTTGCAGACGGCAGCGAAATCGTACATATTCCCATGTCGAGCGGACTCTCCGAATCCTGCCACACGGCGGAAACGCTTGCAAAGGACTACAACGGCAGAGTGCAGGTCGTAGACAATCAGCGTATTTCGATCACGCAGCGCCTCTCCGTTCTCGACGCGATCAAGTTGAAGAACGAGGGAAAGAGCGCAAAAGAAATTAAAGACGCGCTTATCGCAAGCAAGTTCGACAGCAGTATTTACATTTCGCTGAATACCTTAAAATATCTGAAAAAAGGCGGAAGACTGACCCCTGCCGCCGCTCTTATCGGCACTCTTTTGGGAATCCGTCCCGTTCTTCAAATTCAGGGACAAAAGTTGGACGCGTTCAAGAAAGTCAAAACCATGCGCAAGGCAAAGGAAGTCATGATCGAAGCAATCAGAAACGATTTAACGAACCGCTTCGCAGACTTCGTCAAAAAGGGAGAAATGCGTATCTTCGTTGCGCACACCGATAACGACGAAGAAGCGAAAATCTTTGCGGAAGAGCTCAAAGAAAACTTCCCCGATATTCCCTTCCTCTATATCAATCCCCTTTCCCTCTCCGTGTCCTGCCATATCGGACCGGGCTCCTTGGCGGTTGCAATCGCCCGCGCACTTTAATTCTAACCATAACAAAAGCCTCGGCTAAGCCGAGGATTTTTTATTTCTATTAAGATGATTTTGCTTTCTATAAGTAAGCAAGACAAGGAAAGCGGTGCTTAACACTGTATTGCGACGCTTACGTTATTCGAGTTCGAAGGCACCTGTATAGAGCTGATAATACTGTCCTTTTTGAGCAATGAGCTGTTCGTGCGTGCCGCGCTCGATGATTTTGCCGTGATCCAAAACCATAATGGCGTTGGAGTTCTTGACGGTGGAGAGCCTGTGTGCAATGACGAATACCGTTCTGCCCTCCATGAGCTTATCCATGCCCCTCTGTACGATCGCCTCGGTGCGGGTATCGATGGAACTCGTCGCCTCGTCCATGATCATGACGGGAGGGTCTGCAACAGCGGCGCGGGCAATCGAGAGAAGCTGGCGCTGTCCCTGCGACAGATTCGCTCCGTTCTGGTGAAGCATGGTATTGTAGCCCTCGGGAAGGCGCGTGATAAAGTCGTCCGCGCCTGCAAGCTTTGCCGCCGCGATACAGTCCTCGTCCGAAGCGTCGAGCCTGCCGTAGCGAATATTATCCATGACCGTACCCGTGAAAAGGTTGGTATCCTGTAAGATCATGCCGATCGCACGGCGCAGTTCCCCTTTCTTGATTTTATTGACGTTGATTCCGTCGTAGCGAATTTTGCCGTCCGCAATGTCGTAGAAGCGCGTTAAGAGATTGGTGATGGTCGTCTTTCCCGCGCCCGTCGCGCCCACGAAAGCCACCTTCTGACCGGGCTTTGCATACAGGCTGACGTCGTGCAAAACGATTTTATCTTCGGTATAGCCGAAGTCCACGTTTTCCAAAACGATATCGCCCGTGAGCTTCGTATAGGTAACGGTGCCGTCCGCCTGATGCGGGTGACGCCACGCCCAGAGCCCCGTGTGCTCGTCGCACTCAGTCAGAACGCCGTTCTCATCCTCTTTGGCGTTGACAAGGGTAACGTAGCCCTCGTCCGTTTCCGCCTTTTGGTCAATAAGGTCGAACACACGGCTTGCGCCCGCCAAGCCCATAACGACAGAGTTGAGCTGTTGGGATACCTGATTGATGTTATTTGAAAACTGACGCGACAGCTGCAAGAAAGGAAC
This sequence comes from Clostridia bacterium, assembly GCA_014804975.1. GTDB lineage: Bacteria > Bacillota > Clostridia > Christensenellales > Borkfalkiaceae > Gallimonas. Next base: position 6,397 of record JAAUYT010000020.1, on the reverse strand, counting down.
GACGAGCGCGCCCGCGCTGAACACGGCAAGTGATTCATCAAACAAAACGCCTATGCCCACGTTAGAAACGCCGTTCAGAATGAAAAGCCCTCCCGCAACGGCAATTATAACGTAAATGACGTGTCCGATATTTCCCAGAATGGGCATGAGCATATTTGCGTAGCGGTTGGCACGGTTGGACTGATCGCACAGGTAATCGTTCACCTTGTCGAAATCGCGTTTTGCTTCTTCCTCGTGGCAGAACACCTTGACGACCTTCTGTCCGTTCATATATTCTTCGATAAAGCCTTCCGTCTTTGCCACGGCGTGCTGTTGCGCTACGAAATATTTACGTGCGCCGCCGCCTATAAACTTCGTGGCAAGCAGGATAAACACGATGCCGACGACAACGATAAGCGTGAGCCACAGGCTGAAAAACAGCATCATGGCAAACAGCGTGAGCACCATGATTGCCGAAGTGAGCAACTGCGGTAAGCTCTCCGCCACCATTTGGCGCAGAGTATCAATATCGTTCGTGTAGTAACTCATGATATCGCCGTGCCCGTTCGTATCGAAAAAGCGGACAGGCAGATCCTGCATTCCGTCGAACATACTGTTACGCATCTTTGCAAGGTAGCCCTGCGTGATGATCGCCATGAGCTGTTTGTTGACGGCGCCCGAGATGAGCGAGAGCACGTATAACCCGATGAGAATACACATCCAGGTTACGACTTCGTTGCCGTATACCGCCCACACGCTTTCAGGTGCGACTATGGACGCACCGTCCGAAGGACTGATAGCTTCCCCTATGATCGTGAAAATTCTCTGCATGAACAAGGAGGGAAGCGCGCTTACCACGGCGTTGAAGATAATGCAAAGAAGCGCCACCGTCATCATGCCGGGATAGAAATGAAAAACGGATTTGATCACGCGGCGAAGCGTACCCTTTTTCGCGGGCGGACGCTTACCGCCGCGGGCGCCCCGCCCGCCTCTTACGGGAGCGTTAGTTTTCATCTTTGTCACCTCCCTTCGTTTGCGAATTGTAAACTTCGGAATAAATAGCGTTATTCTCAATAAGCTCTTTATGCGTACCGATACCGTTTATCCTGCCGCCCTCCATAACGATGATGCGGTCGGCGTCCTCGACAGACGAGATACGCTGTGCGATGATGATCTTCGTCGTTTCGGGAATATATTCCTTGAACGCCTTGCGAATGAGGGCGTCCGTCTTGGTATCGACCGCCGAAGTCGAGTCGTCCAAGATGAGAACCTTCGGCCTTTTTAACAGCGCGCGCGCAATACAAAGCCGCTGCTTCTGTCCGCCCGAAACGTTCGTGCCCCCCTGTTCGATATAGGTATCGTATTTATCGGGGAAGCCCTGAATGAATTCGTCCGCCTGTGCAAGACGGCACGCTTCTTCGAGCTCCTCGTCCGTGGCATCGGGATTGCCCCAGCGCAAATTTTCTTTAATGGTTCCCGAGAATAACACGTTCTTTTGAAGCACGACCGCGACCTGATTTCGAAGTGCCGTCAAATCGTAATCGCGCACGTCGGTACCGCCCACGCACACGCTCCCCTCGCTTACGTCGTACAGACGCGAGATAAGGTTGACGAGCGAAGTTTTGGAAGAACCCGTACCGCCGATAATACCGATCGTTTCGCCCGATTTAATATGTAAGGTAACGTCTTCGAGCACGAAGCGCTCGGCCGTGGCGGCGTATTTGAAAGCGACGCCGTTGAAATCGATCGAACCGTCCCGAACTTCCGTAACGGGATTTTCGGGATTGTGCAGGGTGCTCTCTTCCGAGAGAACTTCGCAGATACGGCGGGCGCTCTCGACGGACATGGTGATCATAACGAACACCATGGAGAACATCATGAGCGACATTAAAATCTGCATTCCGTAAACGATGAGCTGCGATACCTCACCCACACGCAGACCGCCCGTTTCATGCAGGCGTATGAATTCTATATTGTTAGCCCGAAGAATGAGATACGAACCCAAAAACAACACCGTGGAAACAACAGCATAGAAAAAGAACTGCATGACGGGATTGTTCCAGGCGAGGATGCGCTCGACCTTCGTAAACTCTGTACAAAGGTTATCGGAGGCCGCATTGAATTTTTCCTTTTCGTGGTCCTCGCGCACGAACGATTTTACCACGCGGATACCCGCAATATTCTCCTGCACCGACTCGTTGAGCGCGTCGTACTTCTTGAAGAGGCGTCTGAAATTGGGCATTACCTTACGGGCAATGAGAAACAGAATAAGCGCAAGCGGCGGAATCACGGCAACAAAAATCCAGGCAAGCGTCGCATCCATAAGGAATGCCATAACGAGAGAGAAAATCATCATGAGCGGTGCACGGATTGCAATTCTGATAATCATCATGAACGACATCTGCACGTTATTTACGTCGGTCGTCATACGCGTGACGAGGGAGGGCGTGGAGAATTTATCGATATTCTCGAAAGAAAATTCCTGTATCTTGTAATACAAGTCTTTGCGCAAATTCTTGGCAAAGCCCGTAGAAGCCTTGGCGCAAAACAAACCCGATAAAGCCCCGAACACGAGCGAAAGCACTGCAATTCCTACCAGAATGCCGCCGTAAATCAAGACTTCACCGATTGAAATCGTCCCCTCTTTTACGTCAATCGCATTGACGAGCATAGAAATGATAAACGGAATAAGACACTCCAACACGACTTCGAGCGAAACGAAAAGCGGTGATAAAATCGAAGCCGTCTTGTATTCCCGAATACATTTTGCAAGTCTTTTAATCAAAGAAAAACCTCCTTTCTATACGGATATATAGAGATAGCGTAAAAACTCTTATACAATATTTTGTAATAGTACTATTTTATCATTCCGAAAAAATATTGTCAAACAATCGGCGATTGGTTTTTATGAAATTCAAGTAAAATTTGTATCCCCATTTTGCTCTACGCCGTAAATTCGACAAACGAAAAGGGTCTGCATTTTTGCAGACCCTTTTTCATGAAATCAATTACTCGATTCCTTCGTTGAGCTTGGAAAGCAGGTTGTCGAGGTCCTCGCCGTGCGCCGAAACCGCCTCCGCGATCGTTTCGCCGTGCGCCATTGCGCAGCCGATGCAGTGCATTCCCGCCGAAAGAAGGATCTCCGCTGCGTTCGGATTGAGCTTTAAGCAATCCGAAATGAGCGTATCTTCCGTGATTTTAGCCATTTTGAAATCTCCTTTTCGTTATTACGGTCTTATTATACCACGCTTTTTTGAAAATTACAACCGCTTAACGGAAAAAACTTTAAAGTCCTATGAGCCAGTAGATAAGCCCCACCGCCGCGCCCGCGCTGACGCCGAACACGATAATGGGTCCCGCGACGATGAACATTTTCGCCGCCATGCCGTAGACGAAGCCCTCCGTTTTAAACTCGATCGCAGGCGAGGCGACCGAGTTCGCAAAGCCCGTTATGGGCACGATGCTTCCCGCACCCGCGTTCTTGCCGATCCTGTCGTACACGCCGAAGCCCGTCAAAAGCGTCCCCAAAAAGATGAGGATCACTGAGACCGTTCCCGCAAGGATATCCCCCGAGAGCCCCGCAAATTCAAGCATATAGCGGAAGAACTGTCCGATACAGCAGATAAAGCCGCCCACCATAAACGCCCTTCCGCAGGTCTTGAAATGCTGCGTGGGCGGATCGAACGAGTTTACGTAGTTGATATAGTTCTGATTGAGATTTTCTTTGGATCTTCCCGTCACGGTCTTAACTCCTCCCTTTTTGCGGAGGGAAAACAGGATTCCCTCTCTTCCCGCGTCTTTCCGAGCGGATTCTCTCTGACTTTCTTCATGCCTATAATTTGGGAAATTCAGGCGGAAATTATTCCTGCCAATAAAAATACCGCTTAACAATAAGAACGCAATAAATCGTAGAGCGTTTGATAATACTCGCCTAAATAGGATCGCGCAAGCGTATCCGCGCCGTACGCCTTTAAGCGGGCGTTCGGATCGCTCGTCACGTCCATATAATACTGCCTGACGACGAGGAATCGTTCGGAATAGCTCAAATTGTAATTCGGGTTCTGCGGATAGCGGTAAGGACCGTTTTCGTCCCCCTCCGAACCGAGCGCCTCGTAGGCGAGCTGATAATCGAGATCGTTTTTTACAGTCTCAATATCCGCCTGCTTTTGCTTCTCGATTTCGGCAAGCGCGTCGCGCAGAGCCGTGCTCCGCGCCGTATTGTTTGCGATCATAAAAAATTTGAGCTCGTTCTTGTTCTTTTCCGCCTCTTTTACGATTTTATCCTTTTTCGACTGCGCCGCCCGCACCATTGCAAGCTGAATGGGAGACAGGTCGGAATAGTCCGCGCTCGTTAAATCAACAATATCGATCGTCATTCTTCCTCCGTAAAGCGGAAGAGCACCGCACGAAACCGCGCCTTGTCGGCACCCTCGGGCTCCACGCTGATTTTGATATCGAAGCCGTTCCCTCTGAGCGGCGAACGAAGCTTTAACGCTTCGTTCGCGTTTCCTTTTACCGTTCTCGTTCCGCGGTTCGAAGCGACGGTAACGTGAAAGGTCCCCTCTCCGTCGATCGCAACAGAGCGGAGCATTTTTTCTTCTCCGATCCCGAACGCGATCTTTTCCGCCGTAAAGTAAGGCGTAATTTGGGAAACGCCCCTCTCCGTCATGCGGTAAGCGTAACCTCCCCTCGTAAAATAGAGCTCGTCGCCCGAAGCGATATCGGCTAAGCCGTTTCCGATAAAGTGCGCCTCGCCCCGTTCGGGATCGTAGCAGTAAACTGCGTCAAAGCCCTCTTTGCGGCAGACGAGCGCGTAATATTTCCCGCAGTAACTGACGGCTTTGATAAACCTCGTTAATTCGATTTCGTCGTAAAAGGAATGCGGCGCCAAAACGGAGACCGCACCGTTGAATAGGTAAAAGCCCGTGTCCGTAAAATAGCCGACGCTTTCCCCGCAAATCGCAACGGTGTTTGCAATGAGCTTTCCGCATTTCATGGGGATATGCACCGCCTTGAAATTGAGCTCGTCCCCCAAAACGCGCAGCGAAGTGATGCCGTGTTCCCTGAACAGATACAGCTTGTCCTTATAGGGCTGCAATGCAAGAATTTTACCGAGCCCTTCCGCAGGAAGGTCCAAATAACCTCCGCCGTAGCGGGCTTCGCGCCAATCGCTCCCGTTGAAGGACTTGCAGTAATAAACGCGTTCTCCCTTCGCCGTAAAAATTCTTTCGCGGAATACCGCACTGCACCCGCCCTTTCCATCCGCCACGTGAATCGATGAGGTGCCATTGCAATCGTAAACGTTGTCCCGCGTTATTCCGTAGTACTGCGGCAGTCCGTCCGTACCGAAAAAACGGAAAAAGCGATAGGGCTCGTAAATCATATCGTAAGTGGCTTCTATCTCCGAAAAGTCCGCTTTCATGGCGTGTAACCGTTTGCGTCTGGGTTCGTGCGCAAAAATTTTATCGGGTACGGCGGCGATTCCCGTTGCCGTCAACGGAAGCTTAAAGAGCTCCTCTTCCCCCTCGGCTACGACGAGCCCGTCGCCGTCCTCTCTCAGATGAAAAGCACGGCGGTTATGACTTTGTAAAAGCTCCTTTGCCGAAAGGCTGAGAAGCGTCGTTTTTTCGGCGGGCGCTTGAAGAGTGTCACCGACGATCATACCCACCTCCTCGAACGGATACTCATCGTTCTGCGCAAAAGATTTTTGGCGCGCAAGCTCTCGCGGAACTTTTTATCCCACAAGGCGGCGCGTCCGTTCTCGCCGTTGACAAGACAGTACTGCGCGGTCACGCCGTAAGCAAGCAGCCGTGCGGAAACTCCCGACTCCTGAGAAAATTCCGATTCCTCGTCAAAGGAATTTTTCGTGCTTGGAATACAGTCGTAAACGACGAGCGCGCTTCCCAACCAGCCGTCGCTCAAAAGGATATAGGCGGGATACGCCGCAAATCTTTGTAAGTACCCGCCGCCCACGACCTTGCGGACATTGACGGGCACTTGGGAAAGCTCCGTATAGTAAATTTTATTCTCTTTGACTTCGACCGTCTCCTCTCTTTTGAGCGGGCAATAATCAAGCGCAACTTCGTTCTCCACGAAATTGTAACAGCGCAATAACGCGTCGAGTTCGAGCTTTTCCTCCTCGGAAATTTCCTCCTCGCCTTTATCGAGCGCGGATATAAGATCGTCTCTTCCCAAACACCCCGCCGCAAGCGCAATCACTTCTTTGACCGTCATATAGTCCTCCTTAAAATTTTAGCCGCCCCACTATATTAAGCGGAGCGGCGATTTTGTTAGGCAAACTGTTACAAGTTCGAACAAGTTTTAACGGGTAAATTTTGGTTTTTACTGCGTCAAAGCCCTTGATAATCCGTCCGTGGATTGTCTGCGGGCTTTTCCTTGTCTAAACGGAAAATTTTCT
>JAAUYT010000019.1 GCA_014804975.1 Clostridia bacterium | reverse complement strand
GATAGACGTACCCACGATTATTTTTTTCTTTTTCCCGTTCATATCTGTCTCCTTTTCTTAGAACGGTTATCCGTTCCAATAATACCCCCCCCCAGACAGTTCACGGGTAGGAGAGGCATTTCATAAATTTTTTACAATTTTTCGATTTCTTTGAGCCAAAGCGCCGCCTCTGCGTCGGAGGGCATGCGCCAGTCTCCGCGCGGGGAAAGGCACACGGAGCCCACCTTGACCCCGTCTGGCACGCAGTTGCGTTTAAACTGCTGCGAGAAGAAACGCTTATAGAAGTTCACGAGCGTATTCTTTAACTGCTCGCGCGAATACTTGCCCTTGAACGCCCGCTCCGCAAGATAGAGCGATTTTTTGGGATCGTCGCCGCGGCGCAGAAAGCTATACAAATAGAAGTCGTTGATTTCGTATTTGCCGATAATGTCTTCCGTCTTTTGCGCGATCTTTCCGCCCTTGTCGGGGGGAAGAAGCTCGGGCGAAATCTCGGTTGCAAGAATGCTTTCGAGCACGCGCTCCGCCTTGCCACCCAGCCGCTTTGCTTCCGCGCGCACGAGATATTTCACAAGCGTTTTGGGCACGCCGCAGTTGACTGCATAGTTGCTCATGTGATCACCGTTGTAGGTGCACCAGCCGAGCGCAAGTTCGGATAAATCACCCGTACCCACGACCAGCCCCTGCGTTTCGTTGGCAACGTCCATCAAGACCATCGTGCGGTAGCGCGCCTGTGCGTTCTCGTATACGACGTTGTATTTTTCGGGATCGTGCCCGATATCCTTAAAGTGACTGTCGACGGTGTAGGCGATATTTACGGTCTTAGAAGTAACGCCCATTGCCTGCATGAGCTGAACGGAATTATTCTTCGTTTCGTTCGTCGTGCCGAAGCAGGGCATCGTATAGCCCAAAATATCCTTTCTGTCCTTTTTCAAAAGGTCGAACGCACGCGCCGTCACAAGGAGCGCAAGCGCGGAATCGAGCCCGCCCGAAACGCCGATGACTGCCGTTTTCGAATGCGTTACTTTCATTCGCCGCGCAAGCGCGTGCGCCTGCATATTTAAGATAAGCTCCGCACGCTCGGAAAGTTCCCCGTCCTCTTCGGGCACGAAGGGCGTTGCCGAAACTTTACGAAGCGTTAAATCGCCGTCGCCCAAAAAGTCGGCAACCTTCCTGCAATAATCTGCTTCGTCCCCGTCGTGGAACGTGTTTATCTTGCGGCGCTCCTGTTGCAGAAAGCCGACGTCGATTTCAGCCACGCAAATCTCTTTTGAAAAGGGCTTTGCTTCCGCAAGACACGTGCCGTTTTCATAAATAAAATTGTTACCCGCAAACACCAAATCGGTCGTACTCTCCGAAACGCCCGCGTCCGCATACACGTATGCGCATACGTTCTTGCCCGACTGTGCGGCAAGGAGCGTTTTGCGGTATTCGCGCTTTCCCACCGTTTCGTTGCTTGCCGAAAGGTTCACGATAATATTCGCCTTCGTTACGGCAAGGCAGGTCGCGGGAGAGACGGGCGCCCATAAGTCTTCGCAGATTTCGCAGGCAACGGCAACTTCGCCGTGCTCGAAAACGAGATCGTTTCCGAAATAGACGTACTCGTCGTCCCACAGCGGGATATACGCGCATTCGTAATCGGGCGGGAGCGCGGAAAACCAACGCTGTTCGTAAAATTCACCGTAGTTCGGTAAATTGGTTTTCGGAACGATTCCCTTTACTTCCCCGTTTGCGACCGCCGCGGCGCAGTTGTAAATTTTACCGCCCTCCGCTTCGAAGGGAAGCCCGACGAATACGAGCATTTTAATTTTTTCGGTTGCCGCCGCAATCTCTTTGAGCGCGGAAAGGCACCCTTCCAAAAGCGTTTTTTGTAAAAGCAGATCCCCGCAGGTGTAACCGCATAAGGAGAGCTCTGGAAAGACGAGGAGCTCCACCCCTGCCTTTGCCTGCTCCTTAATAACCGATATGATTTTTTGCGCGTTGAACGCGGGATCGGCGACCCTAAGTTCGGGGCTTGCCGCCGCCGCTTTTACAAAACCATATTTCATTTAATTTTCCTCTTCTTCACCGGCAACTTCGTCTACGGGCGCACCCTTTGCCGCAACGCGGATCTTCGCTTCGATCTCAGCCGCAAGCTCGGGATTGTCTTTGAGGAACTGGCGCATTTTCTCTTTGCCGTTCGCGACCTTTTCGCCGTTATAGCTGAACCACGCGCCGCTCTTTTTGATGACGTCGTACTGCGTGCCCAAATCGATAAGGCAGCCTTCCTGCGATACGCCTTCGCCGAACATGATATCGAATTCCGCCTGACGGAAGGGAGGCGCAAGCTTGTTCTTTACGACCTTTGCGCGCGTACGGTTGCCCGCCGCACCCTCTGTATCCTTCAAGACTTCCGTCTTTCTTACGTCGATACGAATGGAAGCGTAGAATTTGAGCGCCTTGCCGCCCGTCGTTACTTCGGGGTTGCCGAACATGACGCCCACCTTTTCACGGAGCTGGTTGATGAACACCACGCAGGTATTGCTCTTGTTCGTAATTCCCGCAAGCTTTCTAAGTGCCTGCGACATCAAACGCGCCTGCGCACCGACGACCGAATCGCCCACTTCCCCTTCGATTTCCGCCTTGGGCGTAAGCGCCGCAACGGAGTCGACGACGATGATATCCACCGCCGAGGAGCGCACGAGGGAATCAACGATATTGAGCGCCTGTTCGCCCGTATCGGGTTGGGAAACGTAGAGCTCGTCGAGGTTCACGCCGAGGTGTTTTGCATATACGGGGTCGAGCGCGTGCTCCGCGTCGATGAACGCCGCAATGCCGCCCGCCTTCTGCGCCTGAGCAACTGCGTGCAGCGCGACCGTCGTTTTACCCGAGGATTCGGGTCCGTAAATCTCTATGATTCTTCCGCGCGGAAGTCCGCCGATGCCGAGCGCCAAATCAAGGGATAAGCAGCCCGTGGGAATGACCTCGATTTCGGTATTACCCGCATTATTGCCGAGCTTCATGATAGAGCCCTTTCCGTACGCCTTTTCGATCTGTGCAAGCACGGAATCTAACGCCTTTAACTTTTCTTCGTTCATGTGTATTACTCCTTAATATTTTTTACAATGTAATGCCGATTTAAGCCGCCTCTTTCCAAATGCGTTCCGTCGTTTCTCTTTCCGAGTCGCAGGAATCGTCCCATTCGATTCTTTTGTAACGATAGAGATAGTCGCACTCACTCCCCGCGGGCTGCTCTTCGATGACACCGATACGCACTGCTCCGCCGTTCTGCTCTAAGACGAGCAGGTTACCGTAAACGTGATACGAGCCGTATTCATTCGTTTCTAACAGCGTACCGTTATTATCGTACTTATTTGTACCGAACTTGCCGTTCTCGTAATAATCCATCGTCGCCCACTCCGTATTCGAATACTTTGCGCCGTGACCGCCTGTGAACGAACTGTTTTCCGTAAACACGAATTTCTGCACCGAGTCAAGGCTGTCTTTTAGAATCATCAAATTTTCGTTGATAATATGGAAAGTCAGCTTCACGTTATTGCCGGTAAGCGTGTACGAAACTCTCAATACGTTGCCCACTCTTACGAACGCCGTATCCGCGCCGAAGTAGTGCAAATCTTTATCAAAGTAAGCGCCGTGACGGCTGAAAGTAAGCTCGTCGTTCGTAAGGGATAAAAAGTCGTAGCAAGCGGGCGTCCCCTCTTTTTCTCCGCTGAAACAGTCCGTCTCTTCTTTGAAAACGTACGCGCCGTTCGTTTTAAGCGTGATTTGGGTGCTCTTGGGATACAGAGCCAGAACGGAATAGTTGACAAGCGATTCGCTTGAAGCCATATCTTCGTAGCGGTAATTATGAAGGAAAGCCAAATAATCCTCGTGCACGTTCAACACGCCGTATTCAATGCGGTTCGTTGCATACGTGGTATCCGGAAACTCGATATAGAGGAAGCTTCCGAACTGCTTATAGGTTGCGTTCTCCGTTTCGGTACTGCCGTCGTAGTCCGTCGTTATAACGAGCGTTCCGTTCGTAAAGGTGTAGTTACGCACCCAAAAGTCTGCGTTCGCATCGGCAATTTCGGTATACGTTCCGCTGAGCGTTACGTCTTCGCATAATTCGTATTCGTAAGACCCGCAGGACAGCTTGCCGTTTCCGATTTCCGCACTCCACGCTTCGCCGTTTACAGTCGCCGTAATCTTGCTCCGATTCACTTCATAGGGAACGTTCTCGTAAATTTCGCAGTCGTAATTCGCGTCAACAGTGGCGTACGTGACACCCACCGTAAGCGTGCTTTCACCGACTTGAATAAATTCGTATACGTAAGCGTTGCCGCTACCGTGGAAACCGTAATAGAGGTACGTGCCCTGATAGTTTGTCGATACAAATTCGCCTGTGACGACTACGTCCTTTGCGGGCATCACGAACGAATATCCTTCCAGGGGTTCGCCGTTTACCTCTAAGGAGCTTTCTCTGAACATAAACCCGTCGTCGGGCGTGCAGGTAATCGTAACCGTTTCACCCGCCGCGGCTTCCGTAGCGCTCAGCGAAATATGCCCGCCTTGAACGCCTTCTACGGAAATTTTATATTTTACGGGTTGCTCTCCGCAGGCGGTAAATATCGCCGCGAACAGCAAAGAGATAAAAGCAACAATTAACAGCCAACGCTTTTTCATAATTCACCTTGTAAAAAATTATTTTAGTTCTTCGTATGCATGGAAGAGGGCAAAATTGATTGCCGTTTTTGTGACGGTTTCTCTATCCCCTAACAAATCGTAGCGGAACACGCGGATACGCGCCTTCGTTCCCACCGCGATATAGCAGGTGCCCGCAGGGGTTCCCGACCCGTCGGAGTCGGGGCCCGCCACGCCCGTCGTTGCGACTGCAAGATCGCAGGTGCCGCTTGTCAAAAGCCCCGCCGCCATTTCGTAGGCGGTCTCGTCCGATACCGCACCCTTATTTTGAATGGTAAATTCGTTCACACCGAGCCGCGCGCACTTTGCCTTGATATTGTAGGCGTTGATACCCTCGTAGAACACTGCGGAAGCCCCCGGCACGGATACGATCGCGCCGCCCACGCCGCCGCCCGTAAAGGACTCCGCCGTGGAAATTTTCATGCGGCGCAGCTTTAACGCGTCCACAAGCCGCGAAGGAAGCGATTCGCCGTTGACCGTAAACAGATATTCTCTAAGCTCGCTCGCAAGAACGCGCACCACCTCGTCCGCAATCATTTTGGGGGTTTCGCGGTTGTACACCACTTCGATACGCGTCAAACCGTATTCGCCGTGCGCGTGCAGGAACAGCCTTCCCTCCGCCGCCCGCTCCGCAAAGGACAGGGCGCGCTGTACGCGCTCGTCGCTTGCGGCGGCAACGCCCAAAACTACGCGGCAATAGCGTTGATTTCTTCTTCTGTCGATACGGGGGACGACCTCGGAAGCTACCGTTTTCGCACCCTCTTCGCCTGCGGGGATCACGCCGTAGATATGCTCCCGCGTCTCCTTTAACGCTCCTTCGAACTTCACGCCCGAAGAAGATAGCGAGTCCACCGTCTGTCTTGCAAAGTCCGTTAATACTCCGTCGCAGACGATAAAGATTCCGTCGAATTCCTGAGAAAGCCTTGAAATATGCCCCGAAATGACGCTCGGTGCGTCGTAGGGCAGAATGATCGTTTCGTCGAGAAACACCCCGCCCGATAAAAACGCGTCCGTAACGCTTTGATAGTCCACCGAAGAGAGCGGATTTTTATTATTCGTCAATACGATCACAGCGTATTTCACGAATTCTCCCCCTCTCCTTCTTCCGCCTTTTTATCTTTGAGCACTTCTTTGTTTTTTACGAGATAGTTCACGCCCGATACGACCGTCATGAGCGCACAGATCACGAAGCACGCAAGCCCGATATAGGCGATAATTTCACCCGCCAAGCCGTACTGCATAAAGCTCATGCTTGCAAGCAAAAGTGCGATCGCAATATCCTGAAACACCGTCTTGATTTTGCCCAGCTTATCGGCGGCAAGCACCAAATGCTTTCCCGCCGCGATAATGCGGAACCCGCTTACGATAAGTTCCCGCGCAAGCACGAGCGCCACGAGTACACCCGCCACAATCAAGCCGTAAGCGCCGAAGGGGTTCACCGTAAACGCCGTGGGAATCGTCAAAAGCACGATAAACGCAGTCGACACGAGCACCTTATCCGCAATGGGGTCGAGGAACTTTCCAAGGTCGGTCACGAGGTGACGGCTTCTTGCAATGTGTCCGTCGAGTGCGTCGGTGAGCGCCGCGCCCAAAAATACGACTGCGGAAGCTAAAAAGCACCACGGGCTTAAAATTCCGCAATAGAACACCGCGACGAACACGGGTATCATAAAGATTCTTGTCAACGTGATTTTGTTGGGTAAATTCATATTTTACTCCGTTACGGCGACTCCAAATAAGTCATACTCAGAACTGCCGTTAATTCTAATATGGTATATTTCGCCCTCTTTTGCGCGGGGAGAAGTAAAAAATACGTTTCCGTCGATTTCGGGCGCCTGAAAGTACGCTCTTCCGACGAATCCCGTGCCCTCGTCGTTCACCCCGTCGCACACGACGGGAATCGTCTTGTCCAAAAAGCTTTTCAAGAAGTTTTGCGATACTTCCCTCTGCGCTTCGTAGAGCTCTCTTTGTCTGCGCTTTTTCACGCTTGCGGGAATTTGCCCTTTCATTTTGTAAGCGGGCGTTTCGGGTTCGCGCGAATAAGCAAAGATTCCCGCGTTCTCGAACTTCTGCTCTTTGATAAACTCTATGAGCGCCTTGTGCTCCTCCTCCGTCTCCGAAGGGAAACCCGTTATAAAGGTCGTTCTGAGCGCGATTTCGGGAATCTCTTTGCGAAGCGTTTCAAAAAGCTCCCCGTACTCTTCCCGCGTGCCCCTTCTTCCCATGAGCTTCAAAATACGGTTTTCGGAATGTTGCAGGGGAATATCGAGGTATTTCAATATTTTCGGGTTATCGCGGATCTCCGCAATCAATGTCCCGTCTATCTTTTCCGGATAACAGTATAGCAAACGAATATGACAGATATTGTCAAGTTTAGAAATTTTTTTGATTAAATTTACAAAATTATTTTGACCCTGATCCTCGCCGTAGCGGGTG
>JAAUYT010000018.1 GCA_014804975.1 Clostridia bacterium | reverse complement strand
TCCAACCAAATCCTGCTCGTCGTAATTTGTAATATTTAAATCACTGCGTGTATACAATATCTTTCCCCCACGCTTTATTAATTCATAAAGATATTCTATACTACTCTTATTTTTGAATGCGGAAGTGGTAAATTGATCTTTTTCAAGGGGTGAAAGACTAGCATATACGGCAAAAAAAACATCTTCGTCTTCTTTCAAATATTCCAACGGATCGTCACCGTAGTCATCAAAATAATCGTCTCTAGGAACAATCTCTATATCCGCTGTAATTCCAACGCCATAATGCGTAATGTGATAAATTTTTTGAAGTTCCCATACAATCGCTTTGGTGTTGTTCTTCCCTAATTTATCCATGAGAGCATTTATTATCGTTTCGCTAGGCGCATCACTTCGGTCAATGGAACAATTGATAAGCCAACAACTTCTTTGCGTATCAACATCATAAAACTGGCTAAGATATTCCCACTCTCTTATTTCGTTATCTGAAACATTTCCTGCAACTTTTCTTTCAAACAACTCAAAAAATTTACTGTTGGCTCTTTGTAATGCTGTAAAGTATTTCAGTACTTTTTCTCTTTCTCCGTTAATCAGGGCCGTCCTTGCAGCTTCCTCATTTATATCATATTCTCTCTTCCATTTATCTTCTAACGATTCGCCGGTTCGTTTTCCGTCAAGAAGTTCGTCTACCGTAACGTGAAATAGCTTCGATAAAGAAAATAAGCAATCTATACTTATGTTGGCGCCCTCTTTCATCCATTGGCTAACGGCAGGGGGACTTATGCCCAACATCTCTGCCAACTCTCTTTGGTTCAAATTTTTTTCATCCATTAAACTTTTAATAAAATTATTCATTGACAGTTTCCTTTGAATAGTATCTTTTTGCCAAATCATCTATGGACATAGTATTCATATCTTCATCTTTAAGCTCCGTCTGGAAATACTTTTCCATAATCGCTTCTAAAGATAGGTCATCAAGATTGTTCAGCAATTCCTTTGTCCTTTCGTCTTCTCGGCTCTCTTGATACGCCTCTAACGACATATTTAATACTTGCTTGTGTGCATAAGACAAATCGTGACATCCCCCATAACCGCCAATAAATTTGGGGACTGGTCTCAAAATTGTCCTTTCGCCCGCCTTTAATCTTTTTTCTAACTCTGGATAGTCATTTTCAGCAAAAAACGTATCTTCATATTTAATTCCTAATTGGGCTCTATTGTGTGCAGTATTATCAACGAGGTAATATTGGTACATTCCATTTTCGCAAACTGGTGCCAACAAAGGTGCTTTGTATCGCTCATGTAAATTCTCCAAGTTGTCAATAATGGAGCACTTTATCCCTACGATCCGATAGTAGCTAAGCAAGGATTTATTTAATTTAGCCCCACATTCTATCAATAATTTTATTGCACGCTTTGCTAATTTTTCTACATTGTTGTAGGATTCATTCGATCGTTTATGATCGATTCTCTGTGCGGTTGATAACACAAAATCTTTTTCAAAATCATCAAGGACATTTAGCCTATTCTTTATATTGGCTTCACTGTCTTCCATATTGTTCATAATGGATACAACGCTTAACGGTTCAGAAAATACGAATTTTTTACTTGCACTCCAAATCTTTTCTTTTATATCAGATTTGTACATGAACGCAGTCTGTTTATAAATTTCAAATTTTATATCGGATAAACCGCCGGGCAAAACATCATGGGCAATGTAATCGATATCCTCCAACAATGCACATTCTCCAATAGTGGAATTCCTATATGCGTCCTCGTCTTTACATTCAATTGCGGGAAGACAAATATGATAAAAATGATTTACGATAAAATCGAACTCTTTATTTTCCGCCCATGATAAACCGCCGTCAACCATTTTAGACAACAATTCCTTAAAACAGCTTTCTATTAATGCGCCATCGCGGCTATGGTATTTCTTTTCAAAATCGATTTCTTCATATCTTGCACCGTTCAAGATTTCATCGACGGATACATTAAAAAGCTTTGCCAACGTCTTTAAATCCACGATATTAGGCAATGATTGACCTTTTTCCCATTTACTGATTACTCTATCAAAGTTTCCGTGGCCAACAAGCTTTTGAGATAGCTGAGACTGAGTAAGCCTCTTTTCATTGCGTAATTTTTTTAAAAACTTTCCAACTGTTTCTTTATTCATTTAAACCACCTCTGCAAGACGTATTTTCAAATCTTTTTGCTGTATCCGTGCCAATTTATTATAGAACATATCATTCTTATCTTTTTTCTTTCTTTCCGGCTCCTCATAGTCTAAAACTTGCTCGTAGTCTATTGCGCCATACAATTTTTGTTCGGATGAATTTGTTACCTGAAAATATAAATCATGATTATGGCTCTTACATCCATGAATAAATTCCTCTCGGGTAATTAACTCAACCGAGATAATTGCGTCTTTCCAATCATGTTTCACTCTTGGAAGATGGCGAACTTTACGCGCAGCCTCCTTTCCGTCTTCGGCCTTTACAAAAAAATCCTTATTGATATAATGCCCTCTCCTAACATGTCCGCATTTAGCGGCAACCCTATAATAATTCATAGCAACCTCCTGTGTTGACTTGATTATAACAAAGAAAATTCACTTTGCGCCCACTCGCTTTTTTAATAAATAATATTCTATTGCAAATTTTTATTAAGTAATGGTTGAATTTTAACATACAATCTCTTATAAAGCAATAAGCGGCGGAAAAAATTCCCGTCACTTATTGCATTTATTATTAACACGATTAATTCAACCTTCTTTTGTCTCAATCATTTCGCTCAGGTCAGTATAATCTTCCTCTGGAGAATGCTTGAAACAGCGCCTTAAATAATCAAGACCGCCGTCAACGCTACAACACCCACAAGAACAAGTTACAAAGTTATGGCAGTGAATTGATTCAATTATATCACCACAGTGATTACATTTAATCGCATTTCGAATTATCTTTCTCAATGGCCACCTCCTTACTCTTGACAAAGAATATTCTACCACAACAAGTATAACATTTTCATCATGGCTTAAATGATACTTATTGTATGTAGACTTATTGTGTTCATTGATATAAACTGATTATATCATAACAAGAGGCAAGATGCAATGGATATTGTTAAAGTCTTCGGCACAAACATGAAAAAATTTCGGACCGAGAAAGACTTATCGCAAGAAGAACTTGCTGAGAAAAGTGGTTTACACCGCACTTATATTAGTGCGATAGAGTGTTTTCGGCGAAGCATTGCATTGGAAAATGTACAAAGAATAGCCGATGCACTTGAAATTGAAACTTATAAATTATTTTTGGAGGAAAATAAATAATGCCCAATTACACAATTACGTATGCTTTAACCGCAACAAACAGAGTTCAAATGAGAAAGGATTTGATTTCTCAATTCATGACAGAATCCCCTGGAAGCGGGCTAGGAAGTAATGCCACCCGTTATACATACAATGTCGAAACGTTAGGAACCACCTATGACATCTTTTTGAAGCGTCCTACCCGATTAAACAAGGGATTTGATTTTACTGTTAATATTTCTGGTTTGTTCTTTAAAAAGAATCGCTGTTATTCTAATCCCAGTCACCAAGATATCATTGATGCCTTGACTGATTGTCAAAAACATTTCTCCGCTATTTATCAAAATCAAATTAAACAGAAGATACAAGATATTTACGATTGCAAACAAGTAAATTTAACAAGCTTATCTGGAGCAACATTTGCAGACTATCAAAACACTCAACATCCAATTGAAATAATTCTATTGGCAATCAAATGGCTTTTTATGGAACAAGACTGTGCTTATTGGAATTATTCCGGAAGAGCGATGTTTTATAACAAATTACAAGCATATAACTTGGTATAAAAGCAAAGGAGTGAGACGACTCACTCCTTTTTCAATACAAATAAATACTCGTGCGCAAGCAATAGAAAATTAAATTTCATACTGTTTGTTTTCCAAAAGCCCGTCGCTTTACAATTATGCTGTTCTTTGATAATAATTTCTTTGAGTTTAAATCCTGCCAATTCAAACAACCGCATTGTTTCAAAAGCAAGCGGCTGTACCATACCTTTTTTTCGCGTATCGCCCATGAGAATAACACAATATTTCCCCTTCTTTAATACTCGATAAGATTCATCAGCAACTTTTCCAATCTCTTGTAAAAAGTCCTTTATGCCAAGATGGGAAAGATCATTCTCTAAATCTTCACTGTACTGAATGATATTTGCATAGGGAGGATGCGTACAAATCAAATCTACGCTGTTGTCGTCCAAAAAGTCAAGGTGGCGCGCATCGCCTAATCGTATTTCAACGTTTCCGCAGTTTTCGCGTTCAAACGCACATTTCTCCTTGCATCGTTCAATGGCTATAGGGTTTACGTCAACCCCGACAATATTACGATTTAATAACTTTGCTTCAACCAATGTCGTTCCACCGCCTGCAAATTGGTCAAGGACAAAATCACCTTCTTCCGAATAGCGTAAAATGACGTTGCGTGGAATATAAGGAGACCAGTTGCCACGCCATTTCGCATCATGAGTCGCCCATTTTCCTCGCTTGGGAAAACTCCAAACGGTATTCGTCTCCAATTCGAAATCTGTCGGCTCCCATTGAATTTTTTTCTTCATAACAGCCCTTATTGGTGAATCAGTTTTTCTATTGCCCCGTTTTCGAGGTCTTTGATGCAGAAGATATTTTCAAGCACATCAAATGTTTCTTTCAAATTATGTTTTGCACTGAGCCAGCCCGTTCCATCCGTAAACCAAACAAAAGCAAATCCGTCAATATTTCTCGATTCTTGCGCTAACATCTTATAGCTACGGGCCGTTTCATTCAGTTTTGACCCGCTGGCTTTATAGAAGTTTGTCTCAATCGCATAGATGGTTTCGGGCGTCTTAATGACAAAATCAAACCTTTTAGCAGCATCACCATTGTTGGAGAGAGAGGACAAATCAATATTCCACTTTCTTTCAATTTCGGAAAGGTACATCTCTTTGAAATAATCTTTCCCTTTGATTAAACCAGCCTTTATAATGTACGATTCCACGAGATCTTCCATTAAATGCCCGCCACGGTTCTTCCGTCCATTGGAATCAAGACCAACCTCTACGCCCGTGACATAGTCCACAAGATTATTAACGATATGTCTTTCCATTAAATCGAATAACCCCGTTTTTCGCATAAACACCTTATATTGTGCGGGCGAACAGTTTGCTCGATAAAAATTATAAAGACATTCGCCTTCCTCATCTATGGCATAGAGTTCGCGCTCTCTTACCGCTAGAAGAAGCGGGATGCATTTCAAGATTTCAGGGTACTTCCCCAACAAAGCATCAAATTCCGCTTCGATATCGGAGGACCCAATGAGCGAATTCAGAATGTTCAGCTCTACTTTGATGGAATCGACGTTTCCGAATACCTTTTGAAAATCTACATAGTAACGATAATCGGAAATACTGCTTTTAAATTGCGCAATCCATTCGTTGAAGTTTCTCAATTGTATCACCTCAATAATTTTTTATCAACAATTCTGTTATGTTACCACGTTTGTCCGCTTTACTGTTTATCATGCGAGAGGCATTAATGCGTTGTATCGAAAATCCTTCATACAAGTCATCAAAAAAGTTGTCATCCGGATTTGTATTCTTGGGATCTGAATTACTCAGCATTACCTTTGCGCCTTTCTCTGATAGAACCCGATAGAACGAAGCTAACGCTATTTGGTCTTTATCCGAAAACTGATCTTCGGTATACGAAGTAAATCCAGAAGTAGCATTTAACGGACGATAAGGAGGATCAAAGTAAACAAAAGTATCGTGGTCAATATAATTTTCTAATGCTCGATAATCGCCGCTTAAGATTGTAACCGACTGTAAAACCTCTGATAGTCCTAATAAGTTTTCTTTATCGTATATGAGCGGATTCTTATATTTCCCAGCCGGCACATTGAAATGCCCCATTTTGTTTACACGATATAATCCATTAAAACAAGTACGGTTTAAAAAAATGAATAACGCAGCTTTTTCAACAGCCGTACTTTCTCCTAATATTAAAGAATTAAACTGTTCCCGCTTTTGATAGAAGTATTGCTGTCTTCCCTCTGTTAATAAACTGCTATATTCATTTTGAAGAATTTCAAGCTCATCAAATAACTCCAAACATCTAACTTTGATGACTGTATAGGCGTTCATTAATTCTTTATTGTTGTCATTAATAAATACCGATTCAAAATGATATTGATTCAAAAGTGCAAACAACAACGCACCACCACCAACGAATGGTTCCGCATACTTAGTCACGGTTTTACCTAATCCCATTGGAAGATTCTTTTTGAGTACATCCAATAGTTGTCCTTTGCCGCCTGCCCATTTTACGAAGGGACGAACAACTTCTTTTTCGCTTTCATTCCGCTTCATACGGGCATCTAAAGGTTTCTCAGCGTCAAGCGGAATAATCCACATGCGTCCAAGCATGGCAACATCAGGGATGCGGTTTTCTGCGCAAAGAATGGAGACTCTTCTCTGCGAAATATTCCATTTATCTGCGGCTTCCTTTGCAGTCATGTATTGTATCAAGGCAAACCCTCCATAGCTTGATTAGTTATACTTTATTCGATATCTAGAATAATGTCAAGCGATTTGGAGGGATGTGTTTGATTTAATATTTTTTAGCGATTTGCACCAATGCCGCAAAATCCTCTTTTAGTTCGCTTATCGTGGGTCCACCTTCGCATAAGGTGAAGAACTATGACCATCGATATAAAAACAACCTTTTTCGTAGAGATAAGTCAAGGGTTCTTGAGCGAGCTTGATTGCATATATCTTAAAAGTCGGTGATTTGTCAAAAAATCAGCGACTTTTTTTGTGCTACTTTCCCACTGCCTTCTCCTATTAAATTTATGACAAAATTCGAAGAAAATTTTTTAATTATGACAATATCTGTCATAGATATTTCTGTATAATGCTAACTTGAGAAAGTGTCCCGCAAATAATACAAAGGAGATAAATTTGATGAACAGTAGCTAATTTTAATCGTCGCCGAATGGCTGAAAAGCGGGTTTCCCGCTTGTTCCGAGCGAGCAAAGCGAACGAATCGAAATTGCCACGCTGTGGCAGTTTCCTTATCCTGCTTACCTAAATTAGGTGGATTGCGACAAATTTTTGGTACTAATAAAGTGGTATGATTTCACGAAAAAACGTAAGCAGGATAAGGAAGGTGGGATATTTCCACCTTCGGAGGTCAAAAAGCAGGAAACCTGCATTTGATTTGCCTACAGCAAAAATATGCGATCAAACTCTTGACTTTTTGAGCCGGATCGTTATAATCGTATTAACATTCAGATGCGGACATTTTTAAATTAAATCTTTACTCAAAAGGAGGAAATGCAATGGAAAGAGGACATAGTATTCAAAGCTATAAGGACGCGGAGTAAGACTCCGAGTTAACGTCCGAATAAGGATACTTGACAGACTTTGAATTACGAAAAGTATTAAATGCAATTAAGTACGTGCCGTCCGAAAAGGAGCGCGACGAAGTTACGCAAATCATACTGAAAGCGGCTTCGGAAAGCATCACTTTGGACAGGTTAAAAGTACTTACCAAGAAGGAAGAAAAAGCTGATTTTAAGGAGAACGGCACAAACGGATTTATTAAATTCAAACCCAAGGAGATAAATTCTATGCCAGACTACTTAAAGAAACTATTTACCATCAACGACAAAATCGTAACCTACCGCTGTGTAGACGGCTTGTATCAAGCGCGGTTCCGCAGGGACGGTTACAATATTGAAGTTGCGTCCAAGAGCTTTGAGATCATGAAACAGAAATTCTTGGACAAACTGCTTGCAACCGAAAAGGCAAAGCAAAACGCAGGCTATCCTCTATTCGCAGATTTTATAAGCGATTGGCTGAAAGTCAAGAAGCAAACGGTTAAAGAAACGACCTATAACAGCTACGTGAACTTGCTGTCGCGGAACATTGTGCCGAAGTTCGGTCATTACCACGTCAACGAAATAACGAGAAAGGACATACAGGACTTTCTGTTTGAACTTACCGACGAAGGCAAGAACCGCACGGCGCAGAAGCTGAAATTACTACTGTCGGCAATCTTTGACGTAATCGTCGAGGACTACGGAATTAAGACGCCAATGACAAAAATCGTGCTATCGCACTACGAGGTCAAAAAAGGCAAGGCGTTTACTAAAGCCGAAGAAAAAACGATGATCGACTTCTGTAAAGAGAATCCGCACTATGCGGGAAACTCCGCCCTACTGGTACTGCTTTATACGGGTATGCGCGTGGGCGAGTTGGAAACGATCACCTACGACGACACGTTTATCTACTGCGAATCGGAGAAGACAAGAAAGGGCTATGCCAAAGTAATACGGCAAATTCCCCTATCGCCGATGCTGAAAAGCGTTTTGCATTTAATTGATTTGGAGCAAGCAAAAGTAACAAACCGCTTTACCATACGCGACGCGCTGAAACGGATTTTTCCCGACAGACACGTTCACGAACTGCGCTACACCTTTATAACGAGAGCAAAAGAATGCGGGTGCAACCCCGAACTTGTTATGAAATGGGTAGGACACGAGTTCGACGCTGACGTGAAAACTTCGCGTGTGGACAGAGGCTATACGACGTATTCGCAGGAGTACATTTTGCAAGAAATTAACAAAATAGCCTACGAACTGTAAAAAACTAACAAAACCGTCGGTTTTGGGCTGAAATCGGGTGAAAATCACTTCCCAATTACTTCCCAAAGATAACAAAATGGGAGAAATTCTGTGAATTTCTCCCATTCCGATGGTGCCACTGACCGGGGTCGAACCGGTACGGTATTTCTACCGAGGGATTTTAAGTCCCTTGCGTCTGCCAATTCCACCACAGCGGCAAATGATTATGTTACAAAATAACCGAAACCTATTGTAACAAAGCACAAACGAAAAGTCAAGCGGAATATTCTTTTTTTGAAAAAAGAAGCAAAGAAAGGTTAAAAAACTTGATAAGTATTTTTAAAAGTGCTATCATAGGCGCATGGAAAACGAATCAAAGGAAAATTTAAACGCAACGGATACCGATAGCGAAGCAGAAATCGAC
>JAAUYT010000017.1 GCA_014804975.1 Clostridia bacterium | reverse complement strand
ATATTAAGAAATAAAAAAGGAGATTTCTATCATGGCAAAAAGCAGCAAAGACTACTTCGGTTTGGGATACGTGATCAGCATTATCCTTGCGATCATTCCTTTCACGGCATGGCTCTTCGGCGCAATCACCCGTTTCATGGAAGGTAAAATCGTTGCGGGAATCATTCGCCTTATCGGCCTTGGATTCATTCTTTGGATTTGCGATCTCATTTGGATGATTTGCAAAGGAAGAATCGTCCGCGTTTTAAACATTTAACCGAATCAAAAAAAGTCCCGTGCAAATGCGCGGG
This sequence comes from Clostridia bacterium, assembly GCA_014804975.1. Lineage (GTDB taxonomy): Bacteria > Bacillota > Clostridia > Christensenellales > Borkfalkiaceae > Gallimonas. The sequence continues at coordinate 9,674 of JAAUYT010000017.1, read as the reverse complement.
ACTTTTTTTATTAGTTTTTATCGTTAAAGTAATAAAAGAGTCTTAAATCGTTTTTGGTGCGGAACTGCAATTCAAACATTAAAAGGTGGTGCGTAAGCTCGTAGAATTTAGCGGGTCTGTACATTTCCCCGCGCAGGATAATGCGGTTTGCGGAATGATATTCTTCGGTAATGACCGCCTCGCTCGTCTGTAAGCGTTTGATAAAATCTTCGATAGAAAGTCTTCTCGTTCTGTACATGGGGGGCTGATCTTCTTTGGGAATGACTTCCGTCAAAAAGATATACATAACCTCTTCGTCACCCTCGATCGAGAGCATCGCGTCGGTCGTTCTCCCCTGTATCCTTTTCAGGAAGCCGTCCTTTAAAACGAGGTTCACGTAGGAATCGTTATACTTAACTTTTTCGATTCTGCACCCGTTCAAACACAGCATGGGGTATGCGTTAAATTTTTTGTAGCGGTATATCATGGGTTGTTCCATGATCCTTTGCGCCACAAAGTCAGAGTAATGCATACCTACATTTTATACGATTTTTTCGCGCTTTGCAACCAAATTACGCTAAAAAGCGCAAAAACGTTTCCGTTATTTTTTCTTATCCATTCAGATTCTTAAATTACCGTGAATCTGTCCGCGTTTATTCTTCGCGCATTCCGTCGATCGCAATTTGGAAGCCTTGGCGAAAGCCTCGCTTATAATAGTAGCTTAATTCCGTATAGGTTATATGCCTTTTCGCAAGTTGATACATCTTGAAAGCGTTTACCGCTTTCTCGTTGTCTTTAATGATTTCCATTAAAAAGCTCGCGCTTTCTTTCTCGTTTAGCTCCGCCTTTTCACGCTCTTCGCTTGGAAACTGACCATTCAAGTCATATTCATTAAAAAATAAATCATCGATTGCCGAATCCATTTTTATTCTCCTTGGTGTAATTATACTGCCTCTATCGAGGCACGTCAAGTATTTTTGCCTCAATAGTGGCAAAATAAGCTCATGGAAGATTTTGCTACACGGTTAAAAGAATTAAGAATCGAAAAGGGACTTTCGCAAGTACAGCTATCCAAAGCAACGGGAATGAGTAGGAGCGTTATCGGATATTGGGAAAGCGGTAAGAAACACCCTACTTCTCCCGCAATTATTACCCTTGCGAAATACTTTAACGTGACGACAGATTATCTACTCGGCGTGACCGATAATTATTGATTATGGGAAAATTTTCTGAAAGATTGAAAGAACTGCGCAAGGAAAAAGGAATTACACAAGAAAAGCTTGCGGAAGAAACGGGACTTACCCAAGGCGCTCTCACACGCTATGAGAACGGACTTAGAAGTCCTGCGGTATACGCAATTATTACCCTTGCGAAATACTTTAACGTGACGACAGATTATTTACTCGGCGTTACAGACGATTATTGATAAATTCTAAGCCCCGCGCTACTAACGTGCGCGGGGCTTTTATAATCGAAAAGAAAAGCTTGTACGGAGTCCGTCACTTTCTCAATATGATTTATGCCGGAACGGATTCCTCGACTTCCTGCAATTTTTCCTCTTCCTCTTCCTCTTCTGCGGGATCCGCCAGCATGAACACCTTGCCTTCGCGAATGTAAATTTCCAAATCGTGATCGAACGGGTCCTCTTCCAACGCAGAATAGTCGAGTGCGTTATCTTTGATCTGCTCGCAAATGAGTTCCCCCATCCCCTCCGGAAGATCACGATATTTGTTGTCCTTCTTCTTTACAAGAGAGGGAAGCGCATGGAAGAAGGCGTCCACTCTGCCCCGCTTGCGCCTGAATTCTGCGATATCGATTTTAAACTTTTTGGTTTCCATCTCGTGCCAATCTCTGAGCGCGCCCTTTGCCTTTTTCGTTCGTTCGAAATAGGTATTAAATAGGGAGCGGCAAAACTCACGTGAAACCTGCTCCCGCGAGCGGTTGAGCACGTATTTTAAATCGCTCACGTAATAGAGCACGCCGAGCAGGCGGTTCTGACACTCCACCCAGGGCTGTACCTCCCACACGGTATCGCAATACTTTTTAAAGTCTGCAATCTTCATGCGGGAATACCCCTCCAACGTTTCGTTCGCCTGCCCGAGGAGCTGAGCACACTCCCCCTCAATGGAGGAAAGCTCGATGAGCGTCCGCTCGCACAGATCGGCATTGAACTGCAACTCCGTTTTATGCGTGAGAAGCACGGTAATGCGGGTGATGAGCGCCTCTACCTTGCTCTTATATTCGTTCTGCTGAAAAGAGCTGATCCGACGAATGCCGTCGTTCAAACGATTGAGACCCTTGGCAATATCCGACATATACTTTTGCCCGACGATGAGCGCCGCCACGCCGAATACGAGCGCACCCGCCTGCGTAAGCGCACCGCTCGCCGTACTGACCGCACTCGCGCTCTTTTTTTGAAAGAGCCCGAGAACCGCCTTCTTCGTATCCTGCGAGGGGGGAATCGTGGAGGTGGCGGGCAAGATAGCCTTATAAGCGCTCCCCACCGCACTGCCCACCACCTGCGGGCCCGCGGAGAGCACGCAGGCGATCTCCGGCACGGCTTGGTTGAGGCGGGCGAGAATGATCTCGTCCTTGATCTCTACCAACTTATTTTCGTCGATCGCCTTATCGGGCGGGAGCTGCTCCACCTTTACTACGCTCACGCTCTTTTGTTTTTTTAATTTTCGCGATTTTCTTCCAAACACTTTTTGGCCTCTATTGCGTTTTATAGCTTGTACGGTTTCTATGAACGAGCAAGACAAGGCGAACGAACATTTTCAAGGGGAGCTTACTAAGACGTAAGTGACCCGCAGAAAAGCGGAGTTCAACGCCGTATTGCGACGTTCAGAGGAAGCGATAGTTATTGTAAATCGAAGGCTATCGCCGTTAGGTCATCGCTGAACGTTCCGCAGAAACTTGTAATCGACGCCCGTAGGCTCTCGATAAACGATTCTGCGCTCTCGGCTTTGCGCAGTAAATCTTCTACGCGTTCGAGGGAGAACATCTCCCCTTTTTGGTTTTTACTCTCGATAATGCCGTCCGTCATCATTACCAGAATATCGCCCTTGTGATAGCTGATAAACTGATCCTCGTAGCCGAAGTCGGGGATCCAATTTGATACGGGCGGAGCGTTCATTTCGATTTCGTTGATTCCCGCACCGCTCTTTAAAAGCATGGGCGCGTTATGTCCTGCGAGCGAGTAACGGATCTGTCTTGCCGTTTTATCGATTCGAATCGCCGCGGCGGTAACGTAGTTGCTCTCGTCGAGGTTGAGTTCCTGAAACTTCGAATTGAGCCCGCGGAGCGCCTGCGAGGGAGAGCTGTCCGATTTATTCCAACCCGCTTTCACGAACGCGGAGAGCATTCCCGCGGAAATGCCCTTGCCCGAAACGTCGGCAAGAAAGCCCATCGTATCCCCTTCGAGCTGATACACGTCGGGAAGGTCGCCGCCGATCGCGCGGCAGGGTATATACATATAGGAATAGGGCGTGCCGTCCCAATTATGCGGGGGCGGGAGCAGCTTTTGCTGAATGGACTGCGCAGTGTACAGCTCGCGCGTGATTTCCGCTTCCTGCGCGCCCTCCATCATAGCAACGAGGTATTTTCTACCCATGGGCGATACGCGGAAGGGACAGGTAATGCGCGCGCCGTCCTCCTTGGTATTGACGACGATCCTGCGGAACGCCGTGCCCTTATTGTTCTGCGCGGAGAGAAAGAGACGGCGCAGCTGACATTCGCGGCAGTGTTCACCCGTGCCGCACACCTTCGCGCGCTCGTCGCAGGAAATGAGATCGCGCATTTCCCCCTTTCTTTTTTGCGTGCCGAAAAAGTCAAGCAGCGCACGGTTGGTAAAGCGCACTCTCAACTTCTGATCCACGACGATCACCGCCGTCGGAATTTTATCGAGCACCGTTCTGAAAAATCTCCGCATTTCAACCTCGGAACATTTTCAATTTTCCGCTTACGATTTCCACCGTAAGCGATTGACATTTCTTTATCTCGCCGTCGTACTGCGCAAGAAACTCGCCCGAAGGCATGGTAATACGCGCCGAAGTACAGATCACTTTATGCGTGATGGGAAGGGATAAAACCTTTCCGCGCATGAGCTTAATGAGCGCTCCCGGAATCTTACGACGGGGCGGACAGTCCGCCACAAGCAGTTCCAATTTGCCGTCGTCGATGACTGCGTCGGGACACATGGGAATTCCCCCGCCGAGCTGACTGCCGTTGCACACGCACGCGATGAGCGCTTTATAGTGCACCGCTTCTCCCCCGTCCGCCGAAGCGTCGAGCTCGACCGCCTTATAGTGCGCGAGCGAGGAAAGCAGACTGAAAAAATATTTGCTCTTTTTTCCGCCGTGCTTTTTACGCTCGCAACGCTGTAAAATATCCACGTCGATTCCCATGCCCGCGATATTGATACTTCTGTTTCCGTCGTCGCACTGAATATAGTCTGTGGGCTTGGGCTCGGTATTCAAAATCAAATCGAGCGCCGAAATACCCTTGGGAATCTTTGCCGCAACGGAGAAGTCGTTTCCCGTGCCTGCGGGAATGAGCCCGAGTTCGCAGTTTGCGGGATCGGAGATTCCGTTCAACACTTCATTGAGCGTGCCGTCTCCGCCGAACACCACGAGTTTATTTTCCCCCGCCTCGGTGAGCGACTTCGCGATCTCGATCGCTTCGCCCGCCTTGGTTCCGATATGTACACGGTATTCTTGTCCGCTCTCTTTCAAACGGGACTCGACGGCAGTTAGCAGCTTTCGCCCTTTCTTTAACGTTCTTTGATAAAGGATAATATCAAACATTCCGTCCCGTTCCTCATTCGTATATAAATACCTTTTTATTATAATACATTTCTTCGGGAATTGCAATTTTTTCGGAAAAGAGTTATAATGATTTTTGAAGAAAATTTTAGCAATTCTTCCTCGGAGCGCTATTTTGAAAAAATTCTTACCCGAAAACTTTATACGGCTCGCTTCCGTCTCCCCCTTCCCCCTCCTCGTCGTGGGCGGGAGCGTGAGGGACTTTTTATGCGGAACTTTAAAGCCGAACGCCGATTGGGATATCGCGGGCGCGGGCTCGGACGAGGAGCTCGTCTCCTGCGCCGAAGAGCTCGGCTTTACGGTGGACGCCGTGTATAAGAACACGGGCACGGTGCGTCTTTCCGATCCCTTGGGCGTGAAGTACGAATTTACCCGCTTCCGCTCGGATAAGTACGTGCGGGGCTTACACGCGCCCGCCGAAATCGAGTTCACGACGGATATTCACAAAGACGCAGTGCGCCGCGACTTCACCGCAAACGCCGTTTACTTTGACGCGGTAGCGGAAAAATTTATCGACCCCTTGGGCGGGATTCCCGATATTGAAAAGCGGATATTCCGCACCGTTGCGCCCGCCGAAAAGGTGTTCGGCGAAGACGGCTTGCGCCTCATGCGCCTTGCCCGCCTTGCCGCAGAGACGGGTTTTTCTCCCGACGAAGAATGCCTTGCGGGGGCAAGAAAGCACGCTTCGCTTATCCGCGATATCGTGCCCGAACGCATTTTTACAGAGCTTACCCGCCTATTGAATACGGACGGCGCCTACCGCGGGCTTTGCATTTTAAAGGATACGGGCGTTTTGAAAGAAATTATGCCCGAGCTTGCCCTGGGCGACGGACTTTATCAGCGTGCCGACTTTCACAAGTACGACGTGTTGGAGCACTCCTTCCGCTGCGTGCGCTATGCCGAGAAGGATATCCGCTTTGCGGCTTTATTGCACGACGTGGGAAAGCCGTTTTGCTACTATCGGGACGGGAATTTTTACGACCACCCCGAAGAAGGTGCGCGCATTGCGGGGGAAATTCTGACCCGCTTAAAAGCGCCCGTAAAGCTCGTTGCCGAAACGAAAAAGCTCGTTTCTCTGCACATGCGCGACTTTAATCTTTTGATGCGGGAAAACAAGGTGCGCAGAACGATTGCCGAAAATTACGCGCTTCTGCCCCGCCTCTTAGCGCTCTTTCAAGCGGACTTTTCCGCCTGCAAGGACGATTTGTCCCCCGCACCCGCCGCTGTGAAATGGCAACGCATTTCCGAAAAAATGAAGAGCGAGGGCGCGCCCCGCTCTTTGAAAGAGTTAAAAATCAACGGAAACGATTTAATTGCAATCGGCGTAAAACCCGAAAAAATCGGGCACGCATTGAACGAACTCTTGCTCTTTGCAATCGAGGACGGCTCGCGTAATCACCGCGATACGCTCTTGAAACGCGCAGAGAAGTTTTATACTTAGAAGGGAAGTTGTTCCCCGCCGAGCAGATGAATATGTAAATGTTTGACGGTTTGTCCCGCGTTGTCGCCCTGGTTGATGATCACACGGTATCCGTCTTTCAAGCCGAACACGGGCGCGAGCTTTGCGACCTTTTGAAGGTTCCTTCCGATGAGTGCGGAGCGGACTCCGTCCATATCCGAAAGGTAGGCAAAGTGCTCTTTCGGAACGCACAAGAGGTGAATCTTCGCCTTGGGCTCGATGTCTTCGAATACGACGATTTCGTGATCCTCGTACTTCTTTTTTGCGGGAATTTCCCCCGCAATGATTTTGCAGAAAATGCAGTCTTCCATTTTTTAATCCTCCTCGATCACGGCTTCTACGCCGTGATCTTTTATTCTTATTATTTTTACTTTTTTAAGCTCCCCTTCTTTCGCGCCCGAAGCGTGCACGCGCACGTAGTTTTCGGTATAGCCCCCGTCGTCCTCGAAGAGCACTTCGGCAGTCTTTCCGATTTGCTTTTGTAAAAACCGCCTTTCGGCTTCGTCCGCCGCAGCAAGTAACTTTGCGGTGCGGGCTTTTTTGATATCGGCGGGTGTGTCCGCTTTTTTGAACGCCGCCGTGCCCTCGCGCGGGGAATAGGGAAAGACGTGCACCCGCGCAAGCCCTGCCTCTTCGATAATCGAAACGGACTCCTCGAAGTCCTCTTCCCTCTCTCCCGAAAAGCCGACGATAATATCCGTCGTGATCGCGGCGTTTTCGAAATATTCACGAATCAAAGCGCACTTTTCCAAATATTCCGCCCGCGTATAGTGGCGGTTCATCGATTTGAGAACGCGGTCGCTTCCGCTCTGCAAGGACAAATGAAAGTGCGGCATAATATTGCCCGCGCCCTTTACCCGTTCGAGGAATTCCCGCGTGATCACCTGCGGTTCGAGGGAGCCCAGCCTTACGCGCACGGGCAAGCCCTTTAACGAATAGAGAAGCTTTCCTAAATCGGTTTCGCCGTCGCGGTAGGAGGAAATATCGATTCCCGTTAAAACGATTTCCTTTGCGGTCGCCGCCTTTATTTCCTGCAAAATCGCCGCCGCCCCGCGCGAACGGGAGCGCCCGCGCAAGTATGGAATCAAGCAATAGGAACAGAAGTGATCGCACCCGTCCTGAATACGCACGAAGGCGCGCGTCTTTAACTGCTTGGGTGCGGGAAGCTCGGAAAAAATACTCTCATTCGAATCGGGGAAAATTCCTTCCTGTCCCAAAAGGGACAGCACCTTGTCCTTGCCCTGCGCGCCCGATACGAACACGACGCCCTCCTTTTCGAAGAACGCTTCGGGATCGTTCGAGGCGGCACAGCCGAACACGATCACAGGCGCCGTCGGGTTGAACTTTCTCACCCGCGCCACCGCCTGACGGCTCTTCTTCTCCGCTTCCTTGGTAACGGCGCAGGTGTTGAGAAGATACAAGTCTGCGCTACACAGCTCGTCCGTCACCTCGTAACCGAGCTCTTCGAGCCCCGCGCCGAGCGACATACTCTCGACCTCGTTCATTTTACAGCCAAGGGTGAACACGCACGCCTTCATTTGAGCTCCCCCGCAAAGTACGCGGCAACGCTCAAAAATGCGATTGCCGCCGTCTCCGCACGCAGGATACGCTTGCCGAGGGTCACGCCCTTGAAGCCCTGCCCCTTCGCAAACTCGAATTCCTCTTTGGTAAAGCCGCCCTCGCTGCCCACGATGAGGGCAACGCTGCTTTTAACTTCGCTTATTTCCTTTTCGCTCTCCGTAATAAATTCGCACGCGAATAATTTATCTTCGTACCCTTCCGCAGAGAGCACCGCCTTTTCGAAGGAATCGAAATAGAAAAGCTCTGGCACGGTTGCACGCAGACACTGCTTGCTTGCCTCCGCCGCCACGCGGTTGAGGCGGGAGAACTTGTTGTCGTTCATGTACGCCGAACAGTACTTCGACGAGAATACGCCGATTTTTTGAACGCCGAGCTCAGTCGCCTTCTGTACGACGAGCTCGGTTTTATCCCCTTTGAGCGCACCGACGAGAAGATACAAATTCGCCTTGGGGTCGCGTTCGGATACGCCCTTCCTTACGGTGTGGAGAACCATTTCCGACTTGCCGATTTTGGTGATGACCGCGCTGTACTCTGCGCCGCTCCCGTCGAAGAGAGTGACCTCGCTCCCCTCAAAAAGCCGCAGTACGTTTTTGGCGTGGTTGAATTCCTCGCCAGAGAGAATCGTCTCTTCACTGATATTCTTAACTAAAAACCGTTTGGGCGCAGCCATATCACACCCTCTTCAAAGCGAGCGCGTACCACTCGCCTTTATTCCGCATCTCTAATTCTTTCAGCCCCTGCGCCTCGAACGCGCTGCGCACCTTTTGGAGCCTGTCCGCAATAATGCCGCTGAGGATCAGCGTGCCGTTTTCTTTGAGGTTTTTCGGGATAGAGGGCGCAAGCATTACGAGCACTTCCGCGGTGATATTGGCAAGCACCAACTCGCCCTTGATATTGGAATCGTCCAACAGATTGGAATGCGACACAATGATGTTGTGGGAAACGCCGTTCATGAGACAGTTGTGTTTACTGCTCTCCACGGCAATGGGGTCTATATCGGTCAAATAGCTAAGCTTCGCTCCGAGCTTTGCCGCCGCAATGCCGAGGATACCGCTCCCGCAGCCGACGTCGATGACCGTATCCCCCTCTTTCATATATTCTTGAAGAAGCTCCAAACACATGGAAGTCGTTTCGTGCTCGCCCGTGCCGAACGCCATATTCGAATCGAGCGTAACGATCACTTCGCCGTCCTCTTTCGGATACTTGATCCACTCGGGCACGATAACGACAGAACGCCCGACGTGAATGGGGCGGAAGTGCTTCTTCCACACCTCGATCCAATCGTCCCCTTCGATTTCGCGCTTCGTGTCTTCGAGCGTGCCGAAGTTGATAAAGCCGCCCGCATTCTCTTTGCGGGTCGCAATTTCTTTCATGATTGCGGAAAAGAGCTCCTCCGCACGGTCGGGTTCTGCGTAGCACTTGACGAGGACGTCAGCCTGCGAAGGCGACGTGAGCGATTCGTCCATATAGTCCCAAAAGACGGTACTGTCCTTTTGGAGCGCGATAATATCGTTTGCGTCGCACACGGTCACGCCGTGCGGCGAAAATTCCCACATAGCGTCGGCAACGAGCTCGCTCGCCTCGGAAGTGGTATGTACGGTAAGTTCCAAAAATTTCATAACGAAATTATTATAGAATAACTACGTTCAAATGTCAAGAGGGAATGCTTTTCCGCCCGATATAAAAAAGCAAGGCAACTTTTGTTGCCTTGCCGTATCAGGTCGTCACCAAACAAAAAAGAAGACGCTGCTGGCGCAAGCTCACCTTTGCTGTTATCTCGGAATTGAATCGGAGTTTCGTCGGAAAAGCTTGCACGGCTCTGCGGATAGATT
>JAAUYT010000016.1 GCA_014804975.1 Clostridia bacterium | reverse complement strand
GATATAAACGCCGTAGGAAAGATTATAAAACGCAGATTGATTCATAGTAACTCCTGAATAAAAGATAAAAGACGGACAATTGAATCCGCCTCTTTATCATTCGTAAATTAGGACTTCTTTTCTTCTTGCGCAACAACTTCTTTGCCGTCGTAGTAACCGCAGTTGTCGCAAACCCTGTGCGCCACTTTCTTCTTGTGGCAATGAGGGCATTCCATAAGCTGAGGAGCGGACGCCTTATAATTTGCAAAGCGCGTATTCGTTCTTCTCTTAGATTGTTTTCCCTTGGGTACTGCCATTTGAATCCACCTCTCTTCTTGTATTTTCCTTAATGGAATGCGGGTATTTCGCAATCGTCCCCGCATAAAAAGCTGTTTGGAAGTGCAAACGCTACCGCGTCGCGCACAGCTTCGTCTAACGTGATCCTGCCGTTCGTATAGGCGTAGTCCTCGCCGTCCTCCCCGTTCGGAATAAACAGGGCGTCTATCTCTCCTAAAATTTCGTGTTCCGCCTCTTTCATGCAGCGGGAGCACAGCCCTTTCAGCTTGAAGCGCACCGTGCCCGTGACCTCTACCTTGCCGTCCTCGCCTATCTCGTAATGCGCCGTAACGCTTACGGGAGAGGAAAACGCAACGAAGGGTACGTCGATAAGTGCGTCGTCCGCAGGATATTCAAACGAGAGATCGCCGCTTAGCTTTCCAAGAGCGCGGGCGCGCGAAACGTCTATATGAACCATTGACTAAAAAAGTATAGGATATTTCCGTGTCTTTGTCAATGATTTTTGCCCTTTAATCACAAGATTTTTGTAAAATTCGTTTCAGGAACAGAGTTCCGCCGTCTCTCTTGCGATCACGAGCTCTTCGTTCGTGGGAATGACGAGCACTTTGACCTTGGAATTCTTTGCCGAAATCTCGTGGATCGTTCCGTCGTTGGGAAGCGCGTTCTTCGTATCGTCGAGCACGATACCGAATGCCTCCATGTTCGAAAGAATGCCCTTTCTGACTGCGGGAGTGTTCTCGCCGACGCCCGCCGTGAATACCACGCAGTCGAGCCCGCCGAGCACTGCCATATAGGAACCGACGTACTTTTTGCAGTCGTACTCGAACATATCGAGCGCTAAACGCGCTCTATCGTTTTTCAGCTTTGCCGCCGCCGTAAGATCGCGGAAGTCGGAGGATACACCCGAAACGCCGAGCATACCGCACTTCTTATTGAGGTAGGTAAGCCCTTCTTCGAGGCTCATGCCCTTTTTCATGCAAAGATATTCCACCGCCGCGAAGTCGATATCGCCGCTTCTCGTTCCCATGGGAACGCCCGCAAGCGGGGTAAAGCCCATGCTCGTATCGACGCACTTGCCGCCGTCCACCGCGGAGATCGAGGAACCGTTCCCTAAGTGGCAGGTGATGATTTTAAGCTCTTCGGGCTTCTTTTTGAGATATTTTGCAGCTTCCCCCGCAACGAACTTGTGCGAGGTGCCGTGCGCACCGTAGCGGCGCACCTGATACTTTTTGTAGTCGTCGTAGTCGATCGCGTACAGCTTTGCATAGTCGGGCATGGTCTGATGGAAGGACGTATCGAACACGAGCGCCATCTTCTTATTGGGCATGACCTTGCGGCACGCATTCACGCCGAGGATCGCCGCGGGATTGTGCAAAGGTGCGAGGTCTTTGATTTCGTCCATGAGCTTCATGGCGCTATCGTCGACGAGGGTGGTCTTTTTGAACGCCTCGCCCGAAGCGACTACGCGGTGTCCCACTGCGTCGATTTCGTCCATCGACTTTACGACGCCCGCTTCGCTGTCGGTCAGCTCCTTCAAAACGAGGGTGATCGCCTCGGTATGGTCGGGAAGCTCCTTTTCGATTTCATAGGTCTTGCCGTGCGCCTTATGCGTGAGCTTGCCGCCCGCAATGCCGATTCTCTCGCAGGTGCCCTTTGCGACGGCTTCTTCCGTCGCCATGTCGATGAGTTGGTATTTGAGCGAGGAGCTCCCCGCATTGATAACTAAAATTTTCATGATTTACTCCTTTACGGTTTGAAGCGCCGTGATTGCGACCGCGCATACGATATCCGAAGATTTGCACCCGCGGGAAAGATCGTTCAAGGGTTTTGCAAAGCCCTGACAGATAGGTCCGATCGCCTGGAAGCCGCCAAGGCGCTCCGCGATCTTATAGCCGATATTGCCCGCCGCAAGGTCGGGGAAGATAAACACGTTCGCGTGCCCCGCAACCTCGGAATTAGGCGCTTTGAGTTTTGCGACCTCGGGAACGATCGCCGCGTCGAATTGGAGCTCGCCGTCGAGCTTCAAATCGGGCGCCTTCGCCTTAGCGATTTTAACTGCTTCCTGCACGACGGTCACGTTGTCGTGCTTGGCGCTTCCCATCGTCGAGAAGGAGAGGAAGGCAACCTTGGGATCGAGCCCCGCGATCTCCTTTGCGCTCTTCGCGGTCGCAATAGCGCAGTCCGCAAGCCCTTCCGCCGTGTAGGTGGGGTTGAGTCCGCAGTCCGCAAATACGATGCAGTCGTCCTCTATGTATTTGTTGCCGCCCATGGGAACGACCATGAGGTTGAAGCTCGAAACGGACGAAACGCCGGGAGCCGTTTTAATAATTTGAAGTCCGGGGCGCAGGGTGTTCGCCGTGGAGTGGCACGCACCCGAAACGAATCCGTCCGCGTCGCCAGCCTTTAACATGAGCGCGCCGAAGAAGGTCGCGTCCTTTGCCTGTTCCTTTGCCTGTTCCTCGGTCATGCCCTTCGCCTTTCTGAGTTCATAGAGAAGGGAAGCGTATTCGCCGAGCTTGGGCGAAGTTGCGGGATCGATAATTTCCACGCCCGTCAAATCGACGTCGGGGTTATTCACTTTGATTTTATCCGCATTGCCGAGAAGAACGATTTGCGCGATCCCCTCTTTTGCGCAGTCGCCCGCCGCCTCGACGACGCGGGAGTCCTCTCCCTCGCAGAGCACGATTTTCTTATTAAGCGCCGCCGCCTTCTTTTTGATCGTCTCTACGATCGTACCGCTCTCGACGATCTTTCTTCCCAAATCGCCGACCGCCTTTTTTGCCTTGTCGAAAAAGCCCATAACAATTTACTCCTCAATTTCGCTTTATTTTTCTTCGTATTCGGTATATAATAGAAACGAAGGCTATTTACACTTTAATTATACACCTTACAAAACAAAAAGTAAAGAAAAGGCGGTAAAAAAATGAAATTTTGCGCGGTAATTTGCGAATATAATCCCTTCCACAACGGACACCTTTATCAGCTCAACAAGATACGCGAGGAGAGCGGGTGCGACAAAATTCTGTGCGTGATGAGCGGAAACTTTACCCAGCGCGGAGAGGCCGCCCTCTTCTCGAAATACGAGCGGGCAAAGCACGCCGTGGAAAACGGCGCGGACGTCGTTTTGGAGCTTCCCACGGCGTTTGCGGTCGCTCCCGCGGAAATCTTTGCCGAGGGCGCAATTTCTTTGATTTCGCAAATTCCCGCCGTAACGACGCTTGCGTTCGGCTGCGAAAGCGGAGATAAGGAACAGTTCCTTGCGGCGGCAAAGGCAACCCTTTCGGAGAGCAAAGAGTTTAAGGCGCTTATGAAGGAGAACATGAAGGACGGCACCTCCTTCGTAAAAGCCCGCACCGACGCGGCGCTTGCGCTCAATTCGGATATCGACGAGGCAATGCTCAAAAACCCCAACAACATTTTAGGCGTAGAGTACTGCCGTGCGCTTCTTTCTAAGTCGAGCGCGATCGAACCCATGCCCATTCCGCGCGTGGGGGGCGGGTATTCCGATACTTCCATTCTTGCCGACTTCTCCTCGGCGACCGCTCTCCGCGGTGCGCTGCTTCTGGAAAAGCGCCCCAAAAAGGCGTTCAAGCGCAATCTTCCCAAAAACGTTTACGACGATATTATGAAGTGGCAGCCAAACTCGTTCGAAACGGCAACGCTGACTGCGCTTCTTTCTGCGCCCGCCGCTCAGGTTGCGGAATGCACCGACTGTTCGGAGGGGCTTGAAAACCGCCTGCAAGCCATGACGAGGAGCAATCCCGAATACCACGCCATGCTCAAAAAGGCGGTTTCGAAACGCTATACCCTCTCGCGGCTCAAACGCATTCTGTGCGAAAATCTTTTAAATCTCAAACTGAAATCGGTAAAAGAATTTCTCTCCTCTCCCCTCTATCTCAACGTGCTTGCGGCGGAAAAGACGGACGGAGAAAATATCCTCTCCGAGCTCTCGCAAAGTGCTTTGCCCCTGCTCGTTCGGAAGAGCGACGCGCTCGCTTTAAAAAAGAGCGCACTCGCCTCTTTCGAGACGGACGCGCTTGCGAACGATTTATATAACGTTTTGACGGGCAACAGCTATCACGAATACGAAACCCTGTTCGTGGAACGCCCCGCTAAAAAATAACAAACTTGCTTTATATGCGAAACGCCTGCGGCAATGCCGAAGGCGTTACGTTGGAGAGAACATGAAAGATAGGAGAATAATCGTTTAGCTTGTCTTTATGATAGCTTATGAAAGTGTTCGTTTTGTGACGGAATTATTAAAGATCAAAAATATTTTTTAGAAAGCGCCTCCGCCGCCCGAAGTCCGTCCGCCGCAGAGGAAGTAATTCCGCCCGCATAGCCCGCGCCTTCACCGCAGGGATATACGCCGTGGCGCTCCGCCGCCTCGAAATTCTCTCCGCGTAAAATTCTTACGGGGGAGCTCGTGCGGGTCTCCACGCCCGTAAGCACCGCGTCGAACGCCGCAAATCCCGAAAGACGGTAATTCATATCGACGAGCGCAGCGCGCAAGGTCTCCGTAATGACTTTGGGCAGTATCGCACGCATGGGCACGAACTGAGTCCCCACGGAATAGGTGGGCTTTACTTCGCCGAAGTAATAGCTCTCCTTATCGGCAAGGAAGTCTCCGACGAGCTGGACGGGCGCCTTGTAATTTTTGCCCGCAGACTCGTACGCCGCCCGCTCGATTTTGCGCTGAAAGGCAACGCCCGCAAGCGGGTGTTCGCTTCCGAAGTCCTCTTTTCTGACCTGCACGACGAGCGCGGAATTCGCATTCCTGCCGTCACGCGCAAAGTAGCTCATTCCGTTCGTGACGACCCCGCCCTCTTCCGACGCGGAGGGAATGACCTCTCCGCCGGGGCACATACAAAAGGTGAACGCCGCCCGCTCTCCCGCGTGGGAGACGAGCTTATAGTCCGCGGCGGGAAGCGCGGAATATCCCGCGCCGTACTGCGCCTTGGAAATTTTCGACTGCAAGTGCTCGATTCGAACCCCCGCCGCGAACTCCTTTTGTTCGAGCAGAAAGCCCCCGTTATACAGCGCCTCGAAGGTGTCGCGCGCACTGTGCCCGATTGCAAGCACCAATTCGTCCGCGTCCTCTCTGACCCCGTTGATTTCGACGGAGACAAGCTTGCCGTCCTTGAACTGAGCGCCCGTAAAGAGGGAAGAAAAACGAACCTCGCCGCCCTCGCTTAAAATATAGTTGCGGATATTGCGCACGACTTTCGTTAGATTGTCGCTCCCGATATGCGGCTTGCCGAGATATCCCACCTCTTCGGGTGCGCCGAACCGCACGAAGGTATCGAGCACTTCACGGTTTAAAGAGCTCTTCGTCTGCGTAAACAGCTTTCCGTCCGAAAAGGTGCCCGCGCCCCCTTCGCCGAACTGCACGTTGCTCTCTACGTTCAGCTTCCCCGTCGTGCGGAAGGTCTCCACGTCCTTCATGCGCTCCTCGACGGGCTTGCCGCGCTCGATTAAAATGGGCTTGATTCCGTGATCCAAGAGCCGCAGCGCCGCAAACAGCCCGCAGGGTCCCGCGCCCACGACGTACACGCGGGGCATGGGCTTTTTGATTTTTTCAAAGACGCGCGGCGGGGGCGTGAACGGCTTGTCCGAACACTCCACCGTGTACACCCAGTGAATTTCCTTTTTGTCGCGTGCGTCGAGCGATTTTTTCAAAATCTTAAAGTAACGGCAGGGCGCACGCAGCTTCTTTTCGCAAATCGAGAGAAGGGTTTTTTCCGACTGCGAAGGCTTTAATTTTAAATCGGAAAGGGTCAGGAGCATATTCCCTCCGAAACGGCAAACGCCGAGGTGAACGCCCATTGCAGGTTATAGCCCCCGCACTCGCCGTCCGCGTTGAGAATTTCACCCGCAAAGTAAAGCCCCTTCTGAAACCTGCTCATAAGGTTTTCGTCCGTCTCCGAAAGGCGGATACCGCCCTTTGTGACCTGCGCTTCCGAAAAGCCCTCTTTGCCCTCCACCGTCAAAGGGAACGCCTTTAAAAGCTCCGCAATGCGCCCTTTATCGCCTTTGGCTACGTATTCGAGGACGCGGGCAAGCCCGTTGTTGACGACGCAATAGAGCCCCTTTTCGGTGACGACCTCCCGCGCTCTTTCATAGGATATATCGGGGAGAAAATCTAAAAGAATTTGATCGCCCGCTTTTGCGTGGGCGGAGGCGCGGAACACCGCGTCACCCGAAATGCCGCTATCGGTAAAGAGGGTATCTCCCCGCGTTTCATAAATCTCTTTGCCCGCTCTTATCACCTTTAACCCGCTGTCTATGCGAATCCCGCGAAGGCGCTTTGCGATATCGCGGTCGCATTTGAGCCTTACGAGAGAGGGCTCCAAGGGCGTGGGAACGTGCCCGAAGTCCTTGACGAGCGCGTAAGCGGTGCCGTCCGTCAGGAACTTAGGAGCGGCTTTTCCGCCCGCCGTAAGCACGACTGCGTCCGCATTGATATGTCCGCCCTCCCATTCGAGTAGGAAACCGCCCTTATATGCAATTTTCTTCACCTGTGTTTTCAGGCATATTTCAACGTGAAGGCGTTCGAGCTCGAAGCGGAACAAATCGACGACGGCGGAAGCCTGCCTTCCCGCAGGATACACCCTTCCGCGCGAATCGGGAAGAAAGATTCCGCCCATGCTCTCCAAAAAGCGGACGGTATCTTGATAGCCGAAGCGCGACAAGAGCCGCCCCACCTTTTCGTTATCGTCCGAAAAGTAATGCGAAGCGCCCATATCGGTATTCGTCACGTTCCCCTGTCCGTTGCCCGTAGCGGCTAGCTTTCTGCCCAGCCGCTCGCCCCGTTCGAGAATGGTGACGGAATAACCCTTTCTTGCGAGAAGAACGGCGCACGCCATACCCGCCGCTCCGCCGCCGATAATTGCGATTTTTTTCATATAATTATCATACCGCGAATCATTTTGTTTGTCAATAATTTGACAGCGCACCATTTTTATGATATAATTTTTGGTCGTTGGAGGTATTTTTATGTTATATTTATTGAATGCCAAAAGCATTGGAGAATATTTAAAGGAAAACGTAGTGCTCACCGTAGTGCTTGCCGTTATCCTTGCGCTGATTGCCGTGCTTTCGGGCATCATGATATATTTGCAGGTCAAGGCAAAAAAGAATGCCAAGAACGCTGCTAACGAAGAGCCCGCAGAGAATACGGAAGAGAATGCCGAAACTCCTACGGAAGAGCCCGCAGAAGAAAAGAAGGACGAACCCGCAGAGGAACCCGTAAAAGCGGAAGAGGCTCCCGTCGAGGAAAAGACGGAAGAACCCGCAAAAGAAGAAGCGCCCAAGGAAGAGCCCGTAAAGGAAGCTCCCGCAGAAGAGAAAAAGGAAGAGCCTGCGGAAAAACCCGCGGAAGCAAAGAAAACTCCCGCAAAGAAGACGACTTCTTCGACTACGAGAAAGACGACTTCTTCAAGACCCAGAACAACCACAAGGAAGACTGCGGAAAAGGAAGAAAAGAAGGAAGAAGAAAAGCCGATCAGCTTCGAAAACGGGAAATGGGTCATCCGCAAGACGACGGACGGAAAATTCTCGTTCAAGCTGTACGCTTCGAACGGCGGAGTCATGTTGGAGAGTAGCAAGGAATACGCCTCTCTTTCCACCGCGAAGAAGGGAATCGAGACCTATAAAAAGAACTTTACGGAGAATAACTGTAAAATCATTGGATCTAAGTCGGGGCGTTACGTTTACAGACTTTCGAACCCGAACGGAATGCTTCTTGCGGTAAGTTCGAGCTATACGAGCAAGGCAAGCTGCGAAAGCGCTTTGGAATCGACAAAGTTCTACGCGCTCAACGCCCCTATCGAAGTTATTACCGTTTAACTTAAATCAAGTAACCGCCCCGTCCGAAATCGGACGGGGCGGTTTTTTTATTCTTCGTCGCTTTGAAGAATCAGTTTGATATCTTCAAGCGACTTTTCCATATCCCTTAATGCTACTTTAATGATTTTTCTACGCTCCTCTTTCTGTATTTTAATCGACTCCCAATTATCGCAATTTTTACGCAGTT